>VHCZ01000016.1 GCA_016871535.1 Verrucomicrobiota bacterium | reverse complement strand
TGACGACGATAAGAATCTCCAAGGCTTGCCCAGCGCGAGCGCGTATTTCCGATTTTACTGGCGCGAGATCGAACCGCGCGACGGCGAGATCGATTTCGACAGGTTCGACGAATTACTCGCGCACGCCCGGCGCGCCGGCCAAAAGTTCGCCTTCCGGATCATGTGCACCGGCTCCGGCCAATACAGAGAAAAGGGAATGAAGCGCACGGTGAAGGACAGGCTGGGGTGGCGCGCGGATTGCCTGGGGGACATGGGTGGATTTTCCAAGACCTGGAATCACATGGACCATTTTTATCTGCAACAGTTGGCCAAGACCGGGGCGCAGGAGGCCTAGAAGACCGCGCCCGTGGCTTTCGAGAGTTGTTGGGATATGCGCAAATGGAAGCAGGAAGGTTGGGACATCAGTTACATCTTCGACTACGCCTTGCGCTGTCATGCCAGTTACGTGAACAACAAGTCGGCGCCCATCCCTGAAGGCGCGCGGCCGGAGATTGAGAAATTTCTACGACGGTTGGGTTATCGTCTGGTCGTACGAAGCCTCGAACACCTCGCCACCGTGCGCGTCGGGGACGAACTTCCGCTCACTGTCACTTGGGAAAACATCGGTGTCGCGCCGCCCTACCGCGATTATCGCGTCGCCTTTCGCCTGACGAAGCGCGGCGGGTCCACCACCCGGCTCCTCACGTTCGTTTCTGAGAATTCCATTCGCGGCTGGCTGCCCGGCCCGCGAACCACCGAATCGGCTGTCCAAGTCCCGGCCGGAACTGAGCCTGGCGAATAGGAATTGTCCCTCGGCCTCGTGGACCCGGCAACGCACACGCCCGCCGTGCGCCTGGCCATCGACGGACGCGACGCGGAAGGCTGGTATGCGGTGAGCCATTTGAAAGTGAGGCGTTGACTGTGACCGGCAATCCGGACTCCACAGCCGTCAGAAACGGCATAACTGCGACAACACAGCAGCGACTTGGCCAAGTACCGGCCGGATGCGGATCAACCGCGCATTGGTCGCCAGACACATTGGACGTGAGAAACGCTTCAAGAAGGGGAGCGCGACAGCATTGACTCCCGCCTCGAGCAAATCTTCTTCGGCGATATTCGGAAGGATGGCGGCCACATTTCCTCTGGCGACGAACCGCGCAAGCAGCGGGAAGGACGAACACTCGACCTGAAGGTTGAACGTTATTCCTGCCTTCTTCGCCAAAGCGTTGAGCTCGGTGCGAAAGCTTCCTTCGCCTTCAAGAGTTGCCAGAGGAATTCCTCGGAGTGCCTTGACGTTGACTTCAGGTCCTGCGGCCACGCGCAAACCCGGAGGAAGAAACAGGCGGTACGTTATCTCCCCAAGGGATGTGGTCTGAAGCGGACGGGTGGCGGCGTCCTTGCGCACCAGGGCGAAATCGATCGTTCCATCTCCGAGCCGCTTCACCGCTTCGGTAGTAGGGAGGTTCAGAAACTTGAGCCGAACATTGGGCAATCGCCGGCGGAGTTCCTCAAGGCGGGGCAACAGCAGCCACTGGATGACGCTCTCGCCCGCGCCAATCACGACTTCAACAGGACGTCCTCTACAATCGCTTTTGAAGTCAGACAGAGCCGCAAAACAGTCGCATGCGATGGTGTGCAGCCGCGCGCCGTACTCGGTAAGAGCGATACCCCGTCCTTTCCGCCGGATGAGATCGGTCCCGAAGAACTCCTCCAGTTCTTTAATTTGGCGGCTGAAGAGGCTTTGCCTTGCGGGATCGCCCTTTGCGGCCTTCGTGACGCCACCAGCCTGGGCGACCCGGCAAAAACTCTCCAATCGATCAAGGGACAAACCGCTCTCGCTGAGAAGTTCTGAAAACATGACCGCCAAGTTATGGGCTTTGCGATTTTTAGCCTAGAAGGATTGTCTGGTGGAAGCAATACTGGCGGCAGATTTGAGAATGGCGTTTAGATCAGCAACCAAAACTCGGAGGCGGATGCGCGAATTTTGATCGACGCGTTGCTGCGGCAAGCAGGGTGGGACCCGACGGACAAGTCACAGGTCCGAGCGGAAGTCTCCGTTTCCGGTGCCGAACCACTTCACGATTTTGAGTCTGGCGTTCCTGGAGCGGAGGTCGAACAGTCAAGGCGGACTGACTACGTTCTTCTGGCAACGAACGGCCGTCCGCTTGCCGTTGTCGAGGCCAAGCGAGCCCGGATCGACCCCTACACTGCCAAGCACCAAACGTTGCCGATGGCTAAATACATCGGCGCGCCGTTCATCTTCTTATCGAATGGCGAACTGACCTATTTCTGGGATTACGAAAACGACGACGCCCGGGTCGTCAGTTCATTCTACTCCCGACGGGATTTGGAACGCCTTCTATACTTGCGCAAGGAAGCCAAGCCGCTGGCGACCATTCCGATTCCCGACGATTACCTTCGCGTCGGCGAACCGCGAATTGTGCGCCCATACCAGAAGGAAGTCCTCCGTGCATTGGATCACGCGGTTGAGCTTGGCAAGCGCCGCTTCCTCATCGAACTGCCGACCGGCACCGGGAAGACCGACATCATCTGCCTCCATGCCAGGCGAATGTTCAAGGCGGGGCGCGCCGAGCGGCTTCTCTTCCTGGTTGACCGTGAACAACTGGCCGAGCAAGCCATCGGGGCTTTGCAGGACCTCTGCCCCGAATACAGCAGCTACTGGCTCAAAGCCGGCATGGCCACGCAGCAGAAGCAAATCACCGTTTGCCTGCTGCAAACGATGATCTGCCGCTACCACGAGTTTACCAGTGGTTACTTTGATATCGTGATCGCTGACGAATGCCACCGCTCGATTTATGGAGCCTGGCAAGCAGCATTCACGCACTTCGACGCCCTCCATATTGGCCTCACCGCAACGCCTGCGGCCTACATCGACCGTAACACGTACCGGTTCTATCAGTGCAAAACGGGGTAGCCGGATTTCGCCTACTCGATCGTGAAGGCGTTTGAGGATGGCCACCTGGTCCCTTACCGGTTTGCCAAGCGCATCACACAACTGATCGCGGCCGGCACGACGATTAACGGCGAGAACTACGATCCGGCCGAATTTGAGCGCGCGTGGACCAATGAGGACACGAACCGCAAGATGATGCAGGAGTTCGACCGGCTCGCGTGGGAAAGTTACAAGGAACTTGCGCCAGCGCAGCAGGATGACCCTGGCAAGGCGATCGTGTTCGCCCTTACGAAGCATCATGCCTCACGGTTGGCTTACTATCTCAACCAGCTTCATCCCGAACACGCCGGACATTACGCTGAGGTGATTACCTCGGACATTCACGCCGCCGACGCCGCCATTCGGCGCTTCAAGAAGGAGACCTACCCAATGGTGGCTGTGAGCGTGGACATGCTCACGACCGGCTTCGATTGCCGCGAAGTCCTACACGTTGTTCTTTGCCGCAGGATTTTCAGCCCGATCCTCTATCAGCAGATTCGCGGACGCGGCACGCGCACTTGCCCGAAAATCGGCAAAAAACGCTTCGTCATCTACGACTTCTTCCGCAACCACGAGTATTTCAACGACAGTGAGACCGACATTTTTGAAGGTCCTGCGGGCGGCAGCGGAAGTAGCGGTGGCACACGCCCGCCCGGCCCGGCTGGCGAATTGGTCGAGCTCGGCATCCAGGATGATTGGTTGGACGCCCTCACGTATGTCGAAGTCGGCCCTGCGGGCGAACGCGTTGACAAGAAGGTCTATGTCACGAACTGGGAGGAGTCCATCCGCGCCGCGGCGCAGAACGATCCGCTGATCCAGAAAATCAAAGACGGACAACCGTTGACTGAATCCGAAGAGCACGCCCTTGCCGAAAAGCTGAATCGTCCGGAGAACTACTTCAACGAGGAGAATCTCCGTCTGGCGTATCGACGCGCGGCCGGGAACCTCATCGAATTCGTCCGGCACGCGCTCGGTTTGGAGAAGCTCAAGAGCAAAGACGACGAGATCACCGAGAATTTCCATGCCTGGCTGGTCTCAAAGAACGTCACGCCCGAACAGGCCCAATACCTCGCGCTGCTCAAAAACCGCGGCCTCGCCACTGGCAAAGTCGAGTTGGAGGATCTATTCGAACCACCCCTGTCAGTGTTGAACGCCGCCGACGTCGGCATCGAACTCTTCGGCGAGCAAGGCTTGCAGGACATCGTGGCCGATATGAACCAGACGCTTTTCCGGAAGACGGCGTGAACGCAACCATGCGAACGGAGATTTCGCTCAACCTTTTCATGGGCCTTCTGCTTGTAGTCCTGCCTTTAGGCGGCCTTGGTGTGTCGGACCGGCTGAAGCCGGGACTCCATACCTTGTCGTCGGCCGCTCGAATGGGATATCACGTACCCGGTGGAACGCGTCCTTACCACAAACAATGAATCCCGAAATCCGCAGCAAACTCGACCGCATCTGCGACATTCTCTGGTCCGGCGGCCTGGCCGTTCCAACGCTCTTCGTCGAACAAATCTCCTACCTGATTTACCTCAAGCTCCTCGACGAACGCGAAGCCGAACTCGAAGTGAAAGCACGGCTGCTCAAGGGAAAATCGGGCGGCAACGGCAAGCCCCTGTTCCCAGACCAGGCCAGCCGTTACCGCTGGAGCAACTGGCGCTTCAAAAGTGGCAATGACCTCCGGGACTTCCTGCGCGATGAAGTGTTCCCCTATATGGCGTCGCTTCTCAAAGAGGAGCCGCAAGTGGCCATTTACTTCCAGGATGCCAAGCTGGAGATTGACGATGCCCACGTGTTGAAGGAAGTCATCGACGGGCTTGACTCCTTCAACTTCACCAAGCTGGGGCCGGACGTAAAAGGCGACATCTTCGAGTATCTGCTCCAGTACCTCTCGCGTCAGCCGCAGTCGGACATGGGACAGTTCCGCACGCCCCGCCAGATTCGCAAAGCCATGGTGGAAATGCTCGACCCGGACCTGGGCGATTCCATTTTTGATCCCGCCTGCGGTACGGCGGGATTCCTGATTGATGCGCTCGAGCACATCCTCTCCAAGTATTCCACCGAACCGAGCGAGGTGCCGATTTACGGCGAGGAATGGCTGGAAAAACGCGGCCTGACGCTCCCCCAGGCGAAGAAGGACATGCCCAACCTCCAGACCTACCGCAAAGGCCCCGGCGAGAAGGTTCCCGATTGGGAACTGCTCGAACGTTCCATCTACGGCATCGAAGTGTCGCGTCAGATGATGCGTATCTCGATGATGAATCTTGTCCTGCACGGCATCCGCAACGCCCGCGTGAAGCGCGCCAATGTGCTGTCCGAAATGGGCGGCCTGAGCGACGAGGACGTGAACCGCCGTTACCGAGTCGTCCTCTCGAATCCGCCGTTTGCCGGAATGTTGCCGACGGAATCCATTCGCAAGGACCTCCCGACGCAATCGAAGAAGAGCGAACTGCTGTTCCTCGGCCTGGCGATGGAATCACTCGCGCCCGGCGGGCGCTGCGCGATCATCGTGCCGGAGGGCGCCCTCTTCGGCTCCACCAGCGCGCACGTCGAACTGCGCCAAAAGCTGGTCGAGGATTTCGATTTGCTGGCGGTGATTTCGCTCCCGGCCGGCGTCTTCAAACCCTACGCCGGCGTGAAGACCGGCATCCTGGTTTTCCGAAAAGCGTCCGAGTCTTCTCCCTCGCCCCTCAGAGGGGCGAGGGCCGGAGTGAGGGGTGAAAAGGCCGACGCGACTACGAAAGCGCGCAAAACCTGGTTCTACGAAATCAAGAACGACGGTTACGACCCGGACAAAATCACCGGCGGCGGACGTCCGGAGACACCGGAGCGAAATGATATCCCGGCGATGCTCCGGCAATGGCGCATCTACAAGGACTCCGGTTTCAAGAAGCCGCCCGGCGTCGAGGCCGGGACGCTGCTTCCTCCGGAAAGCGACGAACCGAAGTGCTGGTGGGCCTCGTTGAAGTCGGTCGCAGAGAATGATCACAATCTCGCCGCCGGCCGGTACAAGCCGCAGGTTGGCGAGAAACCTCCGGAAGAAGACCCGGCGGAGCTCATCACCAGGACCTTGAAGCTGGAGCGCGATATTGCCGCGGGTCTGGAGAAACTGCTGAAGGAAATCGAAGCGGACAGGTGAGCGATGCCGATTAGTCGAGCAACTCCCGCGGCCATCAAGCAGATCGCAAACACACAAGGAGCATCGAATTGACACAGAGTGGGCAAACCGAGAAGCTGGAAAACATGAAGACGACCATCGAGTTGCCGGATCAGGTGTTCCAACAAGCCCGCGAGCAAGCTGAGCAGCGTGGAGTCGATGTGAACGAGTTTATTTCAGCGGCGGTGTCGAAACTGATTCAATCCGGCACTCCGACCGCTTCCCTCGCCGTTGAGCGCCGCGTAGAATTCCCGATCATCCAGGGCAAACCGGACGCACCAACGCTTACGCAAGAAGCAGTGAACCGAGCCGAGGAGCAGATTCTGAAGGAGGAGGCGGAATACTATGCCAAGTTTATGCGACGTTAACTTCCTCTTGTCGCTCTGTCATGGACAGCACCAGCACCATTCGATTGCGAAGACGCGGCTGTCCGAAATCACGCCGCCCGGACAGTTGGTGGTCTGTCGCGCCAGCCAGTTGGGCTTGCTGCGCTTGCTCTCTAATCCAGCCGTGATGAAAGAAAGTGTCTGCACAACCGATAGCGTTTGGCAGGTTTACGACACGATGATGAGCGACGACCGGTTCATCTATCGCGACGAACCGGCGGGTCTGCAGGCCAAGTTGCGGGAGTTCACCAAAGGCTTTCCCTTTTCGCCGAAGCTCTGGCAGGACGCCTATCTGGCGGCGTTTGCTGTCTGTTCGGGTCAGAGCTTTCTGACGTTTGATCACGGCTTCGACAAGTTTCCGGGATTGCGGCCCGAAATCCTGGAAGTCCCGCAGGACCGGGCACGATGAATCCAATAGGACAATGCCGGCAGCTTAAAAGACGACGCGGTGCGACGATTGCCCTCGTCACGGCGCGCGAGTCCCAAATCGATTATGCGAATCCCGATGGGATTCCGGCCCTCAGCCCAGGGTTGGCGTGGTGCGCCTACCCTGGGAAGCCTGTCCCGCAGACCCGCCAACCCCGAAGGGGTTGCGTCCCGACCGGCGTTCTCTGTGGCGCAACGCCGTTGGGGTTGAGAACGTTTTCGACCCGATTACCCAGGGTAGCTCGTGCCTCGCAACCCTGGGCTTTGTTGCGGAATCCCTTCGGGATTCTGCCAATCGAGCCGCTGACATCCATTGAAGCCCTGCAGGCGCGCCCGCTGGCGGAGGTGGTGCTATGAAGTGGTATCCAGTCGCTATCGCCCAAATCTGCGTCAAGACCGAGCAACGCGACCCGACGCTTTCTCCGGACATTCCTTTTCACTACATCGACATCTCTGCCATTGACAAAGACGCAAAGCGAATTGTCGCCGCCCCCGAGGTAATGGGGGCCGATGCTCCCAGCCGCGCTCGTAAGGCGGTCCGTTCCGGCGACGTGCTTGTGTCCACGGTGCGTCCGAACCTGAACGCCGTTGCGATCGTACCACCGGAGCTTGACGGGCAAATCGCATCCACCGGCTTCTGCGTCCTGCGTGCCAATTCAGCTTTGGCTGAAGCGAAGTTCATCTTTTTTCGCTGCATGACACCGGATTTCGTCAACGGCCTTGTTTCGCACATGCGGGGTGCGAATTATCCAGCCGTAAGCGATGAAATGGTGAAACGGCACAAGACGCTCCTCCCGCCACTCAGAGAGCAGCGGCGGATCGTGGAGTTGTTGGAGCAAGCAGATGAGTTGCGGCGGCAGCGCGCGGAAGCGGACAAACTGGCCGACCGCATTCTCCCCGCCCTTTTCCTCAAAATGTTCGGCGACCCGGCCGCTAACCCAAAGCGGTGGACCCGCGAGAAGCTGGGGCTCTTGCTGGACGGGATTGAGAGCGGGTGGAGTCCGGTCTGTGAGAATCGCCAGGTACGGCCCAATGAGTGGGGAATCTTGAAGCTTGGCGCTGTCACCACAAACCGCTATCTCGATCGCGAAAACAAGGCGCTTCCGGATGACGAAGAACCACAACCGGAACTTGAGGTCAAACCGGGCGATTTGCTTTTCAGTCGAAAGAATACTCGGGAACTTGTCGGCGCATGTGTTTACGTGAGGATGACACGCCCCAAGCTGATGTTAAGTGATCTGATCTTCCGGCTTCGTTTGAAGACCGACGCGGAAGTAAATCCACTTTATCTGTGGGCGCTTTTGACTAATCCAGGGAAACGGCCTGCAATCGAGGCGCTCGCGGGCGGCTCCGCCGGATCAATGCCAAACATCTCCAAGTCTAGGCTTGAATGCATGGAGGTCGAGAAACCGCCCAAAAGCCTCCAAGACCAATTCGCGCACTCAGTCGTTGAGTTGGACTCGCTTCGTGGGAACATGGGCACAGTGCATGAGAATCTCGAAAGTCTCTTCTCAGTAGTCCTGCATCGCGCGTTCACCGGCGAGTTGACGGCAAAATGGCGTGAAGCGCACCTGAAGGAATTGCTGGCCGAGATGGAGCAGCAGGCGCGGCTGCTCAAAGTTTCTCCTGACTCGGACGCCGATTGAATGTCACGTATGAAGAACACGAACTATGAGCTGATCATTTGGTGGAGCAAAGAAGACGAGGCGTTCATCGTGGATGTGCCGGAGCTTCCCGGCTGCATGGCCCACGGCAAGACGCGCGCTGACGCAGTGGCGAACGCTGAGGAGGCCATTCGGTTCTGGATCAAAACCGCGAGGGAAGACGGAATCTCCGTTCCCCTGCCGAAAGGTCGGCTCATGCTTGCGTGAACTGACCGCGATTGGCGGCGATTCAAAATTCGGGATACAACCTCTCATCAATGCTCACCTCTCTCCAGATGGGCGGCTTTAAGGCATTCTTGGAGCCTCAGCTATTGCCCATCAAACCGCTGACCCTGATTTTCGGCGCCAACAGTTCAGGCAAGTCGAGCTTGATTCATGGGTTGCTGCTGGCCCGGCACGCAATGGACACGGGCGAATTGAACACATTTAAGACTGAAGTCGGTGGCAGTTCAGTTGACCTTGGGGGATTCGCCCAGTACGTCCATCGCAGAAACCTTGAGAACCGAGTCCATTTTCGGTTTGAAATCGACACAGGTGATTTCAGCAAGCGGTTAGCGGATCTGCTGACTCCCGCCACGAAGCTGGCTCTTGAACTATCGATCGGGTCTGAAGTGGATGATCTGGGCAGGGTGGTTCGGGACGGACGGCCTCACGTCGTCACCGCAGCTTTGTTCGCGGGTAACGAGGAAATCCTCCAGTTAAGCCATCGAAAGCCGCGATCGACAGCAGCGCTCGCCGAGGAACTGAAACGTCTGCAAGCGTTGCCAAAAGAAGCGCTGCCGCGAGAGTTCCCATTTCGTGAGTACAGGATGGACCGAGTCAACCTGCAGCACGCCGCCATCAGACGGGCCGTGGAAGCTGTGGTCTTGTCCTCCACCACGGCGAGGGAAGCCTCGGAAGCTGATCTCAAACTGGCCGACGATGTTCTAGCAGAAGTCTTGCCTCGACTCGTAGTGGAGCGTATTCGGCTTTTGCCAGCAAGGGTCGTTGATGCCGCGTCGAAATCCTCTTCCTGGCCAGCTTTAACACCGATCAGCCGGGGCCGGCGCGTGGAGGAATTGAGAGCTGCGCTGCGCTTAGTCCTTCCTCGTATCTTGGGCGAACTTCTTCAACACGCCGAAGCCGCGTTGGCCGGAGCCATGAGGCAAATGCAGTACCTCGGCCCATTGCGCTCCTATCCACCCAGACACCTTGTCGCGGTCGAGGAACGTGATCAGAATTGGATTGCTGGCGGCGCGTATGCGTGGGACATCGTCCGACGGAACGAGGATGTAAGAGGGCGCGTAAATGCGTGGCTTTCTTCGCCTCAAAGGCTGCAAACCCCCTACCGCTTCCGAGTGGAACGATTTATTTCTCCGTCGCAAGCGGAGTCTATCCTTGCTGATAAGCTGGATGAAGAGGTCGAAGCCACTGAACTGAGCGACATCTCACACGATGAATACGATAGTGAAGCCGAAGCGAAAGAATTGGTCGAGAGACTCCTGAAGAATCAGGATTTGGATCACCTGGACGAACTTGTTTTGATCGACCAACGTACCGAGACTGCGGTTTCACACCGCGATGTCGGAATTGGCATCAGCCAGGTTCTGCCGGTGTTGGTGCACGCGTACGCCGACCGGAATCAGATGATTGCCATTGAACAGCCGGAGATTCACCTGCATCCCGCGCTTCAAGCCGAACTTGGGGAGGTTTTCATCGAGTCCGCTCTCGGTGACAACAAGAATACCTTTCTCCTGGAGACCCACAGTGAACACTTGATTCTGCGGATTCTCCGGCGCGTTCGCGAAACGACGGAGGGAAAACTGGAATCGGGAAAAGTCCCCGTGCGTCCTGAGGACATCAGCGTCGTGTTTGTTGAGCCGACCGCGAAAGGGTCGGTGGTCCGGCTTCTCCCGGTCACGCCGGACGGTGACTTCGGCGCGCCGTGGCCGGGCGGGTTCTTTGCGGAGCGCTTGAGCGACTTGCCATGATCAAGGAGATCGCTGTCGAACCCGAAGTCATGGCGAACTGGAGCCACTTCCGCGAGTTGTAGGAAGACTGCGGAGTGAGCCGTGGACGTTTGATCTCTGAGTTTCCTTCAGACTGGCGCGAGATCGTATGCCGCCGTGCCTACGACGTGAGTTCGACGAAGGCGGCCAGTATCGCGGCGCGGTTGAAGCCGTCGCCGGGCCTTGCATCGGTGAAGAAATGGATTCCAACAAGCCGCGCTTTCGACAGAGGCAAGGACTGGCTGTCCAACGCTGAGAGGCACGAATCGTCACGACCTTTTGACGTAATTGTGGCGCGCAAAAATCCGCGGGATAAAGGCTCTGTGCTTGTCGCGGGAGAGTTCGCCAAGGACCAGCCGCCTTGGAAAACCAACACGCAGAAAGAAGTGCCTCGCACGGCTGAAAGCTTGTTGGATTGCGTGAGACTTTTGTTTCAAGCGTCGAACGAACTCATGTTGGTGGATCAGAACTTCGACGCCGCAGAGCCTCGGTTTCGGGACCCGTTTGCTGCCTTGGTCGGCGCAAGGGACGGAGCCAAGCCGTGGCAACGGTGCGAACTGCACGTGGGCCATCCGCTCACCAAACAAGGATCGCTCGACAAGGCGGTTTTGGGGAACCGAATTCACCACATGCGATACCACCTTGCCGCGCTGGTGCCAAAGGGCAGCACGCTTCGCGTGTGTTTCTGGTATCGGAAGTCGGGCGGGAAGAAACTGCATCCTCGGTTCATTTTGACTGAGTACGGCGGGGTCCAAGTTGACTACGGCCTGGATGAAGGCGACAGCGGCGGTGATACGACGATCGTCAGCCTGATGGACCACGATCTCTGGCAGGTCGTGCGCGGGGATTACGGCCTTGGTCCTGGGCGCGCCCCGGCGTTCGAAACGGCTTCGGACTGTATTTGCGAAATCGCCGGGGAAGGGTGACGTCGATCTCGAGTTGATCTTCATCAAGGCCACAACCGGCGGACGGAAAGAAGGTGGCTGTGGCGCATGCAGCCTCCACTGTACAACTGAATGCCGTAGCAACACAGCGATCCTCAGCTCGAATGAAAGGAACTTCGCAATGTCAGATCTGAACCTGCAATCTGGTTGTCTCGTCCGCCGCCTTTTGTGCGTCGCCGCAGCCTTCTGGCCCAATCTCGGTTGGACTCAGACGGCGGTGCCGACGTTTGAGTGCATCGGACTGTATTGGAAGCCCGGTGACGTGGAGGGACGCGCCGCGAGTGGCGTTTTGCCGGAAGCCTAAGTTCGCTACCGCGCGCCTGGAGACAGCAATTGGCGACAAGGCTACCCGTTGTGTTATGACGAACGCGACCAGGAATTCCGCGGGAGTTTGGTTCAGCTTCAGCCCGGCACGAGCTATGAAATCGAACTGACGGCGCCGTCGGGCAAAAAGGCTTCGCTCATGGCCGCCACGCGCAACGAGCGGTTCCCGATCGGTCAGACAACCCATCTCCCAGGTGGCGAACTGGACAAGCCGCTGCGGATTGTCCAGTCGGGTACGGCAGATGCGTGTGCATTTGGTGACGCCGGCGCCAGGTTCGAAGACTGTGATCGATGTTTTCAACCTGCACGACAATTGCATCGAGGTCACCGCGAACTATGTCGTCGTTCGCGGGTTGGAATTGAAGAACGCCGGGCAACACGCGGTCCTCATTCGCAAGGGCGTGCAGAATGTGGTCGTCGAAGATTGCCGCATCACCGGATGGGGCCGGGTGGGCGGCGCGCGGGTCTGGGGCGTTTTTCACGGATCGGACAGCGCGGTCTATGGCGAATCAGGAAGCGGCGGGATCGTGATTCAGGGCAACCTGATCGAACATCCACGCAGCGGCTCGAACGATTGGGAATCGGGCCACCCGGACGGCCCACAGTCAATCTCCCTGGTTAATTCGTCAGGAGGAAACATCATTCGGTACAACACGATTCGTTCGACGGAGGATCATGGGTACAACGATGGCATCGGCGGCGCGAGCAACTTCAGCTTCGAGGGCAGCCCCAATCGCGATTCTGATATCTACGGCAACATCGTCGCCAATTGCTGGGACGACGCCATCGAGAGCGAGGGCGCGAACATGAACGTGCGCATCTGGAGCAATTACCTGGACAAGACTTTCGTGTTTGTCGCCACCGCCAGCACCTCGAAAGGGCCGATCTACATTTTCCGAAATTTATTCGGCACCAGCCGGGTTTCGCACCAAGATGCCAGCGGCGGGATGATCATCAAAACCGCCGGCCCCCGAAGATTCCTGACGCTCAACGGCGAGCAGGTCCCCGGCGATCAGGGGCGGCGCGTTGAACGTGTTCAGCGATCACGGGCTCGCGAATGCCATCTCGCGGAACAATATCTTCCGGGTTCGCGGGCGTGTTTATCCCTCGGCGAAAAACGACGGTCCGCCGAACGACCTGCGCGGCGACCTGACGAGCGGTTACCTCGCCGGCGGATTTGTCAGGTCGATGTTCGTGCCCTCCGAGCGGCTCGAATGGTTCTTGATGCCGACGGTGCCAACGATCAAGTGGGGCCGAGTCGAGTACTCGCGAAGCGGAAAGAATTTCGCGATTACGGACCCCGTCGTTGAGGCGCCGAATCCTGCGCTCGACAAAGGCGCGCGTCTGCCGGGTTTCAACGACGATTTCCAGGGCGCCGCGCCGGACATTGGCGCGTTCGAGAACGGCAATCCGCCGCTGCGATTTGGCCGCGAGGCCGCCCCCGGCTTTACCCGCGCGCCGTGGGAGACGCATTGATCAAGAGTAGGGCAGGCGTCCTGCCTGCCCCAACAGTTAGGAAGGTAATCCACCGCTCGTATCGAGTGTCGTAAACCAATCGTAAACTTGATCGAAGGCCGCACGTAGTCCCGGCTTCAGCCGGCCCGGGCGGGAAAACCGCCAGAAAGCCGGTTAAAACCGGGACTACGTGCGGGTCATTTTTCAACGCCAGGGCCAAAATGAGACTGCCCCGAACATTTTTGCGCGCATTGCGCCCATGAACCGAAGTTGTGCGCGCCAGCGTCTTGGAGTGCGGCAGTCCTCTACCGCATTTGCAGGGTCCGGCGGTTCCGAAAGCGCCAGAGGACTGGCGCACTCCAAACCTGACGGCGATTTCGCCGGTTCATGGGCAGAATTGCTGTCAAAGGGCGCGCTCGTCTTGGCTGGCTCGCTTCATCAGGATACGCGCGTGAAGCATTTACGATTGCACTTACCAATGACTCTCGCTTTCGCCGGCACATTCCTCTCCATTTCTTTTGGCGCCGATGCGCCGTCGCTCAAGCCGACGCTGGTCATTGTCAACGCCAACGTCCGCACGATGGACGCCAATCGCCCTCGAGCCGAAGCGGTGGCGGTTTATGGCAATCGCATTGCCGCGGTGGGGTCGTCGGCAGAAATTCGCAAGCTGACGGCGGCAGACACACGCATCATTGACGCGGCCGGGCGATTGCTCCTTCCCGGATTCAACGATGCGCACGTCCACTTCCTCAGCGGCGGTTCCCAGTTGTCGAACATCGATTTGCGGGACGCAAAAACGCCGGCGGAATTCGCGCAGCGGATCAAAGACTTTGCGCGGAACGTTCCTCGCGGCCGGTGGATCACGGGCGGCACCTGGGACCACGAGAGCTGGCCAGGCGCCCCGCTGCCCACGAAGAAGTTGATCGATGCGGACACGCCGGAAACGCCGGTCTTCGTCAGTCGCCTGGACGGCCACATGGCGCTGGCGAACAGTTACGCTCTCCAGTTAGCGGGGGTGACTCGCGAGACGAAGGATCCTCCCGGCGGCCTCATCGTGCGCGATCCACAGACCGGCGAACCGACGGGCATCTTGAAAGATGCAGCCATGGACTTCGTGAGTCGCGTCATCCCGCCGAAATCCTTTGAAGAAAAGCTCGCCGCCGCGCGCGCCGCCACGGATCACGCGGCCAGTCTTGGCGTCACCAGTGTGCAAGACATGTCCGGCAACACCGACCTCGCGGTGTATCAGGAACTCGCCCGGAGGGGTGAGTTGAAAACTCGCGTCTATGCCATCGCGCCGCTTCCGTCCTGGGATCGGCTGGCCGAAGTGGGATTCCACGCGCCGTTTGGGGACGATTTGATTCGGATTGGCGGGCTGAAAGGATTCGCGGACGGCAGCCTGGGATCGAGCACCGCTTATTTCTTCGAGCCTTACCAGGACGCGCCGCACACGCATGGTTTGCCCGGGGATCAAATGTTTCCCGAAGGCGCGATGTTGCGCCGAGTGCAGGAAGCGGATCGCGCCGGCTTGCACGTCATGGTCCACGCCATTGGCGACCGGGCGAATCACGAGATGCTGACAATTTTCGAGCAGGTCACGCAAACGAACGGTGCCCGCGACCGCCGATTCCGCATCGAACACGCTCAGCATTTGCGGTTGCGGGATATCGCGCGCTTTGCCCAAGCAAAAGTCATCGCGTCGATGCAACCGTATCACGCGGCCGACGACGGACGCTGGGCGGAGAAGCGTATCGGATCGGAGCGCGCGAAAGGGACCTACGCGTTCCGCTCGCTCCTCGATGCCGGCGTAACGCTGGCTTTCGGTTCGGATTGGCCGGTCGCGCCGCTGGATCCGCTTCAAGGAATTGCCGCCGCGGTCACGCGACGGACTCTGGATGGCAAGCATCCGAACGGTTGGGTGCCCGAACAGAAGATTCCAGCCGAGGAAACGGTGCGCGCGTTTACCGCGGGTTCGGCTTACGCGGAGTTTTCGGAGAACGCCAAGGGCACGATCACGCCGGGCAAATTGGCGGATCTCGTGATCCTGAGCCACGACATTCTGAGTTCTGATTTTGATTGGGCCAAATCGGGGCAGGTTCGTGTGGTCCTGACCCTCTTTGACGGGCGCGCGGTTTATCAAGCGACCGACTCCGGACGCTGACGCCAGACCGACAGGATTGAGGAACGGACCGCCACCAAATCTGCAATCTGTTTCTGCAAATAGAGTTTTTGCCCTTCGCCACCGGCCTTCTTGGCCGGGCTGAGAAGTTCAATGACCGTGATCACTTTGCCGCCGCCACGCTCGCGGATTTCGATGTAACCTTCGGTGACCGCTTCGTCTTCGAGGAGGAAAAGCAACGGTTCAGCAACGGCCACCCCGCTGTCATGGAGCACTGAGGAAGCAGGGTGCCTCGGAGGGTATTGAGCGACGTGCAGGTCGGGAACGATTCGGCGGATTGGCTCCACCTGGGTCTCGACGAAGACGCGTTCTTCGACGCGCGCGCGAAGGTCGGGTGGAAGCTGGGATTGCAGTGCATCCCGGGCATACGTGATCAGGCTTTGATGCACGTCACCCCAGCGGGTTTCCAGGTACGGGTCCATTCCGGGAAACGGGCTTCTCATGGCGACAGTGTAGGACAGCGTTGCGGGCTTGTCACGACACAGACGGACCTGGACTGAGCATCTGCTCCCGAGAACAGAGATCCATAAGTACACTTTCAGGAGGGCGGGTCGTGCGAAATGCGGCTCGGGGATTGATTGGGGGAAGCGGCGCTGATCGGGCTGACGCTCAATTGCCGGATGCCCTCCCACACATAAACCAGCCCGGAAATCGCCGTGCAAACGCCGGCGCCCCACAGCCAGACGGGCAGCCACGCCTCGGGCCACTTGAGCAAAATCCAACCCACGGTGATCATCTGGAAGACCGTCGCCGCCTTGCCGATCAGAATCGGGCGCACTACCACCTTGCCGCACGTGTAGTGAATCACTCCCAGGCCGATGGTGAGAATCACATCGCGCCCGAGGATGGTCGCAGTCAGCCAGAGTGGAATGCGATCGAGACGGTGTTCGTTGGGGAAGCTCAACAGCACGATCGCGGACACCAGCAAGAGTTTGTCCGCGAGCGGGTCGAGGATCGCGCCCAGTTCACTCCGCTGATTGCACCGCCGCGCGATATACCCGTCCACGCCATCGCAAAGAGCCGCGACGACAAACGTGGCGAACGCCAGCATCCGATGATTCTCGCTCCCCCTGTCGATATAGTACAACACCTGGACGATGAAAAAGGGGATGAAGAGGATGCGAAGGATGGTGATTTTGTTCGCCGTTGTCATGCCTGCCGCAAACCAGTCTCCCTGTTCCCTTCGCAGGCGTCAATCTCGGCGGGTCGCGGGTCAACTGCAGAGGTGCATCCACAAGTTGGCGGTGAAGCGTAGCGCAGATTTTCAATCTGCTGTATCGCTGACTTGCAGTCAGCTACGCGACAAACTCACCCGACCGCGCCGGCTTGGCCGGCGTGCCGCAGATTCCAAATCTGCGGTACGGCAGAGTGCAACTCTGCGCTACAAGTTGGCGCGACCTGTCCCCATTCAGAGAAGCGCCTGGGAAGTAGCTTCGTTCCGCCGCTTGCGGCACACGAACCACCCAAACCACACCGTGCCCAGCACGCCGCAGAACGCAGCTCCAACGAAATTCGCCTGCGGGCTGAGGCTCCAAAGCCAGGCGCCGATCAAGGATCCTGATGTGACGACACAGTCGCGAATCAGATAGTACGCGCCAAAGGCCCGCGCGCGAAATTCGATCGGAGCTTTGCCAATGATCAGCGCCTTGCGGGCGGGCTCGCCGAATTCCTTCAAGCCACGAATCACAAACGCCACACACAGCGCTGCGAAATCCGTGGCCCAGAGCAGCATCAAGGGAAAGCAGGTGAAGAAGACAAACGTAATCAAAACGAACGGGCGCCGTCCGTATTTGTCGGCGAGATGCGCCACCGGCACGTAGCACAACATGGCGGCCGCCATCTCGATCGCGACGAGGATGCCGAATTGTTGAGCGGTGACGCCGCCGTGGTTCAGCGCCCACAAAATGACGAAGGCGGAAGGAATGCGTTCGCAAAAGCGAATCAGGATGTCGCTGACCAACAATTCCCGCAGCGCCGGACTGAAGGATCTCACGACGCCGACGAAATTTGCGGACGGGTTCGGAGTTGCTTTGGACGCGGTTGGCTTGGGATCGACCATGAACCACTGGAACACCGTAGCGCACAACGTCAGCGCGATGCATCCCAGCAAGGCGCAACGCACGCCATCGCCCCATCCGTAATGTGTCACCAGCCAGCCGCCGGCCAGCGGGCCGAGCATCATGGGCACGCGCCGGACCAGCGACTGGACGCCAATACCCATGGTGTGCTGGTTTGACGCCAACGAACTGGCGACGACGGTGAACGTCGCTGGCAGGGAAAGGCCGCTCCAGGCCAGGAACAGCACGGAGCCCAAAACCAGCGCCAGCCAGTGTTGCCAGAGCAAAACCAGGACGTAGCCCGCGAGCGCGATGACATTGAAGAACAGGAGCGAACGCCGTTGCCCCCAACGATCTGTCAGCCAACCGCCTGGATACGCGTAGAGGGCGCCCAGCAGCGTTTGGAGTCCGTCGAACAGGCCGATGATGGCGACGCTCGCGCCGAGGGTTTGGAGATACTTTGGAGCAAAGTTCAGCCAGAGACGCTCGCCCATGAGCGCCAGCAGGAGCGTCACTAACAAGAGTGAAGTGTTCCTCCGCAGGGCCAGGAAGCTTGCGACCGATCGCAGCCAATTCATCGCCCGCCGTTTAGCAATTCCTTGGCGGAATGGCTACTCCGAAGCTTGCAGCAGTTTGCTGAGTTTGTTCTTCAACTGCTGCCGCGCCCGGTAAAGTCGCATCTCGACTGCCTTCGCGGAACAATCGAGGATCGCGGCGATTTCCGATTGCGACTTCCGCTCGTACTCGAAGAGAATCAACGGCACGCGCAGATCGTCCGGCAAGCTCCTCACGGCACTGCGCACCAGCTCAGCCCGCTCGTCCGCCAGAATGGACTCGCTCGGCGATGCGCGCCCATCGGCAATGGTCTCCCGAAAGTCATGCCCGGTTTCCGGGTTTTCCGCTTCGAGAGAAACGTGCGGTCGCCGTTTGCGCCAACGGTATTCCGAGCGAACCAAGTTCGTGGCGATGGTGTAGAGCCAGGTGGAAAAGCGGGCCTGGGGGTTGAATCGGGTCCGGTGCTGATAGACGCGGACGAAAGTCTCCTGAGCCAGGTCGCTCGCGTCATCTTCGTTTTGCAGGAGGCGAATGAGGTAGTGGAAAAGCCGCTCGCCATGCCGCGCCATCAATCCATCGAGCGCGGCGTCTCGACCGGCCGCCAGGCTTGCCATGTCCGCGGCATCCTCCTCATCGCTCGGCCGCGTGCTCATGGACTTGCCCCGCCTCTTGCTCGCCCGCCATGCCGTGATCCGGCAGAAAAGTCTTTTCCTGAACCCAGGCCAGGTAGCGTTTGCCCTGATCCGGCTTCATCGTTCGGCTGACCTCGTAGAAATGCTTGAGCATGTTCTTCTGACATTCGAGCCGAAGCTGGGAAGCTTCGGTGAGCTTGGCTTCAATCTCGGCGGTCAGCACATTGGTCTGGCTCAGCAGCGCTTTCAGTTCCGCGTCCTTGGCCGCGATGCGAGCGCACATCTGGGTGCATTGCGGAAGGTAGCCGTCGTGGAGGCGGGAGACGCGCTCGAATTCCGCATCGCTCAAGTTGAATTCGTTTTTCAACCAGAGCAATTCGGGAGTCTGGCTGTGGAGCATTTCCCGGCGCGACGACGTGCCGGCAAAATATAAACCCAGGTACGCGCCGACTCCCACAACCAAACCCGCCGCCAAAACGGTGATGCTCCGGATCATGGCTGGCTAACGCGTTCTTTGGTACGGATCGATCCGTTGGACGTAACGCTGACCGAGTAGCTCGTGCGTTTGGCTCTTGTCCCGCTGGGCTTGAAACCAGCCGAGAACCGAACCGCCGACCAGGAGCGCCATCAAATAGGTCAGCGCGACTGAAGGCTTGATCAAGGCGTGGTCCAAAAGATTCGTCAGCCAGTGGATGGCAGTCTGATCCTGCGGTCTTTGCGTGCGTTCGATGCGACGCCAGACTTCGCTGCTGAAACCGGCTGGCAATGGCCCCTTCACTTCCCAGCGTTGCAACACCTGGCGCAGCGCCTCGTCGTTGTTGTCAGGTTTGCCGGTGTTCATGGTTCGATGCCACCCCATATCACTCATTGAAGAGTTTCGCCACAACTACTTGAGCGGGGCGATTTCAAACTTCTCAGTCTTCGCGCCGAAGACGGCGAGATGTTTGGGAGTGAACAACGGTTGCGGCTTGTGTGCCAGGTCCACGTCATTCCGGAAACCGGCCACCCCCGGATGCCGGATCGCCAAGCTCCGTGGTGATGCGATGGGGAGCGCATTGGCGTGGACAAAATCCACATCGCTGCCAATGCCGCTGACGCGTTTGATCTGATTGGCCTTCGCCCGGGGCGAGGCGAGAGGTTCATCTGCGGCACGCGCGGTAGGCACGGCTGCGAGCGTGGTGAGGAGAGTTGCGGCCAGTAAGAATCGGTGAATGGTTTTCATAAACTTGTTTGTTCGAGTGGGATTGCCCACGTGGTTTTTGTTTTATCCACCTCCTTACTACGCCACGGATGTCCGAATCCCTCCGATTTCCATGTTCAAAGTTTCAGGTTTGAAAGTTCAAGGCGTTCCAAGGCGTTCCTCACGGGACAAAATCGAACATCGAACTTTGAACCCGAAACTTGAAACTCGCTCTTATTGCTCTTCGTCCAGAGGCCGCCTCTCCAGGATCAGACGGCCACCCTTTGCGTCCACCGTGACCCGCGCGAATCGGGAAAGGAATCCTGTTCCCAACAGTCCGCGTTCCGAAGGAAACAACTCGCGTTCGTGCAGTCCGGCCAGCACCGAATGCTTGCGGCTCCCCAGCCGGACGTTGAGCAAAGATTCCGGAATGCGAATCTCAGCCAGGCCAATAGACATTTTGAATGACTCGGCACGGGGCGGATGGTGCGAAACAACCCACTCCAACGAAGACGCGCAGCCGGTGTCCAACCGCACCCATCCCGGCGCCGCGTTGTTGACTTCGACCTGGAGCTGAAGCACGCCGCGGCGAATCTCCAGCGGGAGGATTTCGCCGTTTGTTGAGGCAACGGCGCGCTCGAACAGCCGAATCGTTTTCTTGTCAAAGTCGATCTGCACGACGCGCTCCAGGAAGAAATCCGCGCCCAACAAGCCATCGACGGAGCACACGCAGCTCTGGCTCAGGCGGCTCAAATCCACGGCGAGAAAGTTGTCCGGGAGCGCCGCGCCGGCTGCGGCAGCCGACAATGCGACTGGCCAATATCCTTCGGCCCGGGCATTGACGCCCCGAACTTCCACGCGGCGGCCAAGCTTCAAGCCGAGCCGCCGGGCCAACGAGAGATCCACGACGCTGACGTTGGCGCCGGAATCGACCAGGAAATTCAGAAGATTGGTCGATTGCGGGACGGCGACCTTGACCCAGAGCAGGCCGTCACGCCAATCGAATGGAATTTCGACCGCGGCTGGCGGCTGAGCACGCGGGATAGCAGAACTCAGCGCCAGAACAGCGACGATGAGGCAACGCAGCAGCACCGCGCTTTGCTGAGCACAGCCTATGCCGACACCTTGAAATGCCCGTCACCGACAACGGCGTGGCGGTTTCTGGACGATTCCCTTTCGCCTCAAGGAGCGTGACTGGTCCTTTTTGCGCGCGGAAGGCAAAACGCGGCAGACGCAAAGCGCCTGCCTTTCTTTGCCTGCTCCAACCGTTCATGTCTTTGCATTGAACAATTGTCTCCACTCGTTGGCTTGCGCATAGCCAGGACCAGAGGCAGACAGAGTAACTCCCACAGCAACGAGAATCCGGTGAATGAGCGATGAGGTCTTCATGATGAGAAGAGGTGTATCAGTTCCCGCGCCAACAGGCCGACGATTGGGACGAACATACGACGAGAACCTATAACACCGGTGCCGCGCACATGACGCCAGCAGAGTTCAAAAAGAAATGGTCTCGCTGCACCGGCAAAGAATCCTCCGCTTACCAGGAGAGAACGCCGCTGTCGCTGCCGCCGCGGGTGGGTTGAAGGATGGCGGTGAAACCGCTGACGGAGTGCCGGTGCAAGCGCCCATCCTGGCACATTCTCAGTTCGAGCGGCTCGAGGCCGAAGGTCAAGCGCGCGGCTATGCCTCACGCCTGCGCTGCTGAGCTGAGAACGACTTCTATTGACCGCCGCCTTTTCTGTCTCTTCACTGTTCTCATGCGCACCGCCTCTCTGATCATTCTCCTCACTCTTGATTTGACGGCATCCGCTGCCGAACTTCCCGAAGGCGTGCGGCGCGTCAAAGTCCTGAGCTACCCCGACTGCTTTAAGCTTTCGAACGCCGAGACGCGGGTCACCCTTTGCCATCAAGTCGGCGGGCGCGTGCTGGAGTATTCGTTCAAGGGGATTAATGCGCTTTACCTCGATCCGGCGGAAGCGAAATGGGGCACGCCCGGCGGGCCGCGCGCGCCGGACAGCGCGGGTCGCTTCGACATCGGGCCGGAGTATTTGATTCCACGGCGCGACAAGCTGTGGAGCGGGGAATGGAAAGCCGAGGCCATCGGGCCGCGCGCCGTCCGGTTGACGAGCCAGCCGGAGGAATCCACCGGGGTGCAGCTCATTCGTGAGTTTCGCCT
Source organism: Verrucomicrobiota bacterium (assembly GCA_016871535.1). Classification (NCBI taxonomy): domain Bacteria; kingdom Pseudomonadati; phylum Verrucomicrobiota; species Verrucomicrobiota bacterium. The sequence goes on along the minus strand of VHCZ01000016.1, from coordinate 26,388 downwards.
CGACGCAAAAACCACGCACCTGGCCTGCACGCAAATCATCCGTAACGTGTCGAAGGAGACGAAGCGCTGGACGCATTGGAGCCGCACGTTTGCCGTGCATGGCGGAATTGGCGTGGTTCCGCTCACACCGGAAACACAGCGTTTTCCCAACGGCTGGGTGATGTACGATTTCAAAGGGGAGAGTGCGATCCTCGTGGCGCCCACGGATCCAAGCGTCCGCCGCCGCGGCAACTTTCTCGAAGTGCTCGGCCCGACGCGCCAGCCGAAGCTGGGCTTCGATTCGAACGCCGGCTGGTTTGCGTATGTGATGCCGCACCATCAGGCGTTCGTGAAACGATACCCTTCGCCGCCGGACGGCGTTTATCCTGAAATCGCCGGGCTGACGCTTTGCTTTTATTATCCGAAGGCCGAACAACTCCCCGTCTGCGAATTGGAGCCGCACGGCCCGCGCAATAACATTGCGCCGGGAGGTTCGGCTTCGTTCACCGAGGATTGGTATCTGCTGCCGCACCCGTTCCCCGCGCCTGGGACGGAGATTGACCTGGAAAAACTCGCCGCTCAGGTTGTCCGCGACGCGCGATGATTTGCATCCCGTTCAACGGTAAGCCGCCGCCTGGAGGCCGTAAAGTTCCGCGTACTGTCCGCGGTTGGCCACGAGCTCGTCGTGCGTGCCGGCTTCCACAAGACGGGCGCCGTCGAGCACGACAATGAGATCGGCCATTCGAACCGTGGAGAATCGGTGCGAGACCAGAATGGTGATGCGACCGTTGTTCGGCACCGCGCTGCCTTTGGCTGGACAGGCATTGGCGCCGCGACGGGCCGCGGCTGCGTAGCGCTCGAACAACGCGTGCTCGGTCTCGGCGTCGAGCGCGGCGGTGGGCTCGTCCAGCACCAGAAGCAACGGCTCATTGCGCATGAAACCGCGCGCCAGCGAGAGCTTCTGCCATTGACCGAAGGACACTTCCACGCCCCCAGGCCAGGTTGGACCAAGTTGCGTGTCCAGTCCCGTCTTCAGCCGCGACACGACGTCGCTCGCGCCCGCCCGATCAACGGCGGCGACCACGGCCGGTTCATCGTTGAAGCGAGGCACATCGCCCAACCCCACGGTGTGGCGCGCGCGGAATTCGAACCGGAAGAAATCCTGAAACGCCCCCGCCATTCGCGAGCGCCATTCGCGCGCCGGCATCCTCGCGAGCAGCGCGCCGTCCACCAGAATAAAACCGGACGTTGGTTCGTACAGCTTGGCCAGCAGCTTGACCAAAGTCGTTTTCCCCGCGCCATTCTCTCCGACCACGGCCACGACCGCGCCTGCGGGCAACGAAAGCGACACATTGTCGAGAACGCGCTTCGACGTGCCCGGATAGATAAACGATACTTGTTCGAGGCGAATTCCTTGGTTCAGCTTTGCCGGCACGGGCACGTCAGCCGACTCCAGGGTCGAGGCCGCATAATCCTCGAGCCAGGATCGTGTCGAAGTCGGCGAGGCTTGCGGCGCCGGCGGATTCGAGCGCGGCTCGCACCGCTTTATCCGGCGCGCCCGCGGGCGCCACGTTCTCCCGGAGAGGCAGCTCGAAACGCGTGAAATCCTGGAAAACCGCGGACAGACGCGCCCGCCAGGAAGCCAGGTCGAAGGCGCGCAAATCCACACCATCAATTTCAATCGCGCCGGATTGCGGGTCGTAAAATCGGCACAACAATTTGGCGAATGTGGTTTTGCCGGCGCCATTTTGGCCGACAATGGCCAGCGACGTGCCGGCCGGGATGACCAGATTGAAGCGCTCCAGCACTGCCTCGCCTTCCGGATACGCGAACGTCAAATCGCGAAAACGAATTTCTCGGGCCGGCAACCCCGACGCGGAGCGATTGCCGCACGTCAGCGCGCCCGCCGGCGCCATGGCGGATTCGAGGCGCAACACCGCGGCCACGGGCGCGGACGATCCGTCGAGCGCCCAACTGAGTCCGCCAAACGCGACCAGCGAAGTGCCGACCGCGCATTGAGCGAAGACGACCGCTTGCGCCAGAGTCACGTTTCCGGCAGCGACCCCATTGGCCAGCGTCCAGAAGAAAACAATGTTGGCGCCGCTGACAATCAGAAGGCTCCACAGCACCGGCTTCTCGCGGAGCCGCGTGGCTTCGTACTGCAGCGCGTGCAGGCGGGTCCGGCATTTGACAAAGCGGTCGATTGTCCAACTCGCAAGGCCAAACAAGCGCAGTTCCTTGGCCGCCGGTGGATCGACGGCCAGTTTGTAGGCGTAATCGGAATCGCGTTGCGCGCCGCGAACCTCCTCGGTGTTGCGATCCCGCCAGACCGCGCTCTCGCGCAGCAGCCAGTGCGTCCCCAGCCAGGCCCCGGCCAGAAGAATCGGCGCCCACCACGCGTATGTGGCGAGCACGATAGCGGACGCGAGGCCGGCGATCATTTCCACCAGCCCGCCCGCGATGAAGTCCATGGAAATGCTCAGCGGCGGACCGGTCATGCCGAGATCGAAGTCGCGCGCGACGGTGAGGTCGCCGGTGAGCTTCGGATTCTCGAGGTGTCCCAGGCCGGGCGGGCGAACGCAGGCTTCGGTAAGCCGATCGTAAAGCCACGCCGCCGTGCGGTCTCCGAGGTTGCTGCTGACCGCTTGATGAATGGGCGTGAGCACTTGAAGCACGACGAAGATGGCCCCAGCCACGCTGAGAGGGCCGGTCAGGTTTTCGCCGCTTTCCACGGCGCCCACGAGCGCGCCCATCGCAAAGGCGAACGCAGCAGGCAGCGCGCCCCGAAGAATTAGAATGGCCCACCAGAGGATGGCCAGAGCACAATCCGCTTTAGGCAGGACGCCGAAGAACTTCCACTCGTTTCGCTCGCGCAATCGCTGGATCAGCACACGTCGTGACGTTCAGGGAGATGGTCTCTGGCCGCGCGGAAAGCTACGATTTGCTCAGAGCGCCGGGCAAGCTCAAACGCTTGGAGCGTTACAACGAATTCGCCGAATCCGTTCGGCACGCGCAACCCGGAGCAGAAGCCTTCGGTCATGTATTGGGCAGTCGAATCCGCTGGGGAGCGCACGCGCCCCGCGTGCATCAAACCGGCGACCTCGCCGGTTCGCTTTGGAGCATCGGCTGCCGTTGGGGCATGAAGGGGTCCTCGCTCGTGAGAAGCGGCAGACGAGGCGTCTGCCGCGGCACGCGAGGCGCGTGCGCTCCCCGGAAAGGGTGAAACGCGAACGCACCAACCCATGAACGGCACATCGTAGATGGGGCGGTGGCCCGTGATCATGACGTGGAAATTCCCGGCCCCATCGAGCGCGGGACCCGTGGCGTAAGAATGGTAATTGCCGGTGTAACCCCAGCCGTCGCTAATGCACTCGAAAAAGTCAGCCTCGCCATTGGCGTCGGTATCCACGAGGCGCGTCAGTTCGCATTTCTGCGTGACATAGATGTTGCCCTGGACGACGCGCAGGCCGCCCGGCTCGTTTAACCCGCGCGCAAAGCGGCGCCACCGCGCTTGCCCGGGAGCGCCTGTGGCGCCTTCGACAATCCAGACTTCGCCTGCGTACGTGCAAATGGCCAAATCGCCGTTCGGCAGGAAATCCATGCCGCCGACCAACAGTTTGATGTCCTTCGGCACCGGCAAATGTTCGATGACGAAAGACTCGTCGGCTCCGGAAACGCGGACCACTCCATCCCGGACGTTACTCGGATAAGCCAGTGGAGGGGGACGGTGGGGCGAGGCTCTCGCCGAGCCGTTCGCCGAGGGCCATCGGCTCGTGAGGACGCTCGCCCCACCTTCACCGAAGCTATCTGGCGCAGCGGCGAGTTCTTTTGCCAGCGCGAGCGCCTCATCCCGATCGGCGCACACGGCGGTGGCGACCTCCACGACTTGCTCGACGGCGCTTGGCGGCAGCGTGAGAGTGATTTGCACTTGCGGGCCGGAGACCAGGTTGGTCACCACCGCGCTGTAAGGACCTTTGCCGCCGCGTTCACTTTGCAGGAGCACGACATGATCGGCGTCATCGCGGCGGGCGGCGAGCGCGCGCGAAGGCAACCCGCGCGCTGTGACCAGCAGGAAATCTCGCGCGCGCCGGATGGCGATGGCGTTTTGCAGGTCGGGCAACAGCACCGATTCGCCGGGACCGTGAAACGGCGACCAGCGGACTGGCTCACGGTGCGGGGAAATGCGGACGCGCCGGATGACGGCGTCGCGCGACTGAACGCGCTCGCATCGCGGCATTTCTTGCACTTGCGCTGGCGCATCCGAAGCAGGGAGGAGTTCGTAAAGGAAACTCGTCGGGCCGTTCCGCGTGCTCACGCCGAGAAAACGGGACTCCGCCACTTCGAAACGACCGCCGTCCGGGCGACCGGTTTCCCATGGCTGCCGCGGGAGGCTCGCCCAAAGCGGCGAGCCGGTAATGTCGCAGATGAACCGCGTGGCGGTATTGTTGAACGGCGGGCCGTAAAGATTCAACGGCACACCCTCCCAAACTGTGTGCGTGCGGAGCAGATGCGCGTCGAAAGCCAGGTGCAGGTTCGTCGTCAGCGAAACGACGATGCTCCGGCTGGAAGGCCCCATCGGTGCGCGCCGGAACGGGATGTCCGGCGCATCGTGCACCGGCGTCACGTTCGAGGGTCTGGCTGCCTGGAATTGTGCGACGACAGCCGTATCGAGCCCCGTCACCGCGACAAAAAACATCAAGCCGGCCAATCCGTGACGATTCCCTTCGAACAGGAGGCAACGAAGTGAACAGAGGTCGGGCATGTCTGGCCGAGGATACTCGTTGCTGATCCTGAAACAAGGCCTGCGAAGTGAACTTGCAATCGGCAATTGCTCTGGGGCAACATCCGCGCGTGCCACCTCCCTTGATCTGATTACCATGATGACTCGCCATGAACCCGGTAGGGCGAGTCCGTCCCGTCGAGCCGTTCGACGTGCGTTGAACACGTCCGACTCGGCTCGCTGGGGACAGGCTCTCCCTACCATGAGGTTCGTGGGAAGCTTTCTTGGCCCCAGGGCCATGCCCATGGCCGATGAACCGAAAACCGTGCGGACCGCAGCCTTCAGGCTGCTTCCGCGCACTCTCCGGAGTCCAGCGCTGAAGCGGCCTAAAGGTCACGGTCCGGAGGAACGGTTCATGGGAAGCCTGCTTGATGGGACGACTGGAAATTCATTTTGAAATGAGTCTCTTCCGCGTCAAGTCTCTCGATGAGCTGAACGCCGAGGCGGTGCGTCCGGAACAGCAGCTCCGGCGCGCGCTCGGTCCGGTTCAACTGACGCTGCTTGGCATTGGCGCGATCATCGGCGCGGGGCTGTTCTCGACCGTCGGAACGGCGGCTGCCGGGGGAAGCGGACACATCGGCGCCGGACCGGCGCTGGTGGTTTCGTTTGTGTTGGTCGCGATTGCCTGCGGTTTCGCGGCGCTTTGTTATGCAGAATTCGCTTCGATGGTTCCCGTGTCCGGGTCGGCTTACACCTACGCTTACGCGACGCTCGGCCAGCTCATGGCCTGGATCATCGGTTGGGATTTGATTCTCGAATATGCCGTGGGCAACGTGGCCGTCGCGATTTCCTGGTCGGAATATTTCCAAACCTTGCTGCGCGGGCTGCAGGTGAATTGGCCCGCGTGGCTCGGCGTGGATTATCGAACGGCGTTGGATGCGGCCAAAACCGCGGCGGACAACACGGATCCAGGCACGTTGTCGGATTCGTTGCTGCGCGCGGCTCGGGCTTGGAAGGAAGCGCCGCGGCTGGCTGGCGTTCCGCTCGTCTTCAATCTGCCGGCGGTGCTCATCACGGCGTTGCTCACGTGGATTCTCGTGCGCGGCATCCGGGAAAGTTCCGCGTTCAACACGATCATGGTCGTGTTGAAACTGACGGTCGTCGGACTGTTCATCGGCGTCGGGACGTTTTACATCCGTCCGGAGAATTGGAGTCCATTTTCGCCGAATGGATTTCAAGGCATCTCCAGCGCCGCCGGCGTGATTTTCTTCGCCTACATCGGATTCGATGCGGTTTCGACCGCGGCCGAGGAAACCCGCGATCCGCAACGAAATCTGCCGATCGGGATCATCGCCAGTTTGATCGTGTGCACGGTGTTTTATGTTGCGGCGGCGCTCGTGCTGACGGGCATGGTGCCCTGGAAGGAATTCACCGGGGCCGCGGATCCTTTGGCCAAGGCCTTTTCCGAACGCGGCATGAACTGGACGGCGGGCCTGATTTCCCTGGGCGCAGTGTTCGCGACCACTTCCGTGCTGCTGGTCTATCAGTTGGGCCAGCCGCGAATCTTGTTTTCGATGGCGCGCGATGGCTTGCTGCCCGCCTGGGCCGCGCGTGTGCATCCGCGCTACCGGACCCCGCACATACCCACGATCCTGACGGGCGTTTTCGTGGCCGGGCTTTCAGCGGTCGCGAACATCAATGAGATGGCGGACGTGTGCAGCATCGGGACGCTGTTCGCGTTCGTGCTCGTGGCGGCGGGAATCATTGTGTTGCGGCGAATCGATCCGAATCGGCCCCGGCCTTTTCGCACGCCGTGGGTGCCGTGGGTGCCGCTCGGCGCCATCCTGAGCTGTGGCTATTTGATGATGGCGCTGCCCAAGGAAGCCTGGGTTCGCTTCGCTGTGTGGCTCGCGATTGGAATGGTGATTTATTTTGCCTACAGCCACCGAAATGCGCAGCGCCAGAGGCAATGACGAAGCCCTGTGCATTCTGTTTCGATGGGGAGCGCACGCGCCCTCGCGTGCAGGGGTCGGCGCCCTCGCCGACCACAAGGATTCGGTCGAATCTGCTACCATTGAATGACCGTCTGACGCGTCGATTCCGACCGGCGAGGCGCCGGTCGGAACACGCGAGTGCGCGTGTGCTCCCCAGTCCATTCGTCACCTGAAGGTCCTATGCCAGAGCCCACGCCCCACGCCCCCGTGACCGAAGGCCAATTCGTCCGCGGCCTTGGCCTGCTCGACTCGACGATGATGGTCGCAGGTTCGATGATCGGGTCCGGCATTTTCATCGTCTCGGCGGACATTGCGCGCCAGGTCGGGTCAAGCGGCTGGCTGCTGGTGGTCTGGCTGATCACGGGCGTGCTCACGGTGATCGCGGCGCTGAGTTACGGCGAGCTGGCGGCCATGATGCCGCGCGCGGGCGGTCAATACGTCTATTTGCGCGAGGCTTATAGCCCGCTCTGGGGGTTCCTGTACGGCTGGACGTTTTATCTGGTGATTCAAACCGGCACGATCGCCGCTGTAGCGGTGGCGTTCGCGCGTTTTCTCGGCGTCCTGGTTCCTGCGATCTCAGAAAGCCACGTCTATTTCGAGTTCGGTCGATTCGCATTGACCCCGACAAAACTGGTGGCGATTGCCGTCCTAATTCTGCTCACGTGGTCCAACTCGACCGGCCTCCGCACAGGGAAGATCGTGCAAAACATCTTCACGATCACGAAAATTGCGGCGCTCCTGGGATTGGTGCTCCTGGGTTTGTTGGTTGGGGCCAATTCGATGGCGATCAGCGCTAATTTTCAAGACTGGTGGTCGGCGTCCTTCACGCAGCCGTCCGCCCGCGGCGGAAACGAATTTACGACCACAGCGCTCCAGGGCCAGGGCCTGCTCCTGGTATTAGGCACGGCGATGGTCGGCTCGCTGTTTTCAGCCGACGCGTGGCACTGTGTCACCTTCACCGCTGCCGAGGTGAAAAATCCGAAACGCAACTTGCCGCTCAGCCTCTTTCTTGGAGTCAGTTTGGTTTGCGCACTCTATTTCCTGGCGAACATCGCTTATCTCCTCACCTTGCCGCTCCACGGATCGCCTGCCGGAACCACCGCTCTGGAACGCGGCATCCAATTCGCCCTCAACGATCGCGTGGGCACGGCGGCAATGGAGGTGATCTTTGGACAAAACGCCGCCGCGATCATGGCGCTGCTGATCATGATTTCCACGTTCGGGTGCATCAACGGGCTGGTCCTGGTGGGCGCGCGGGTCTATTACGCGATGGCGCGGGACGGGCTTTTCTTTGCCAGGATCGGCCAACTCAACCGCCAGGGCGTCCCCGGCAACGCGCTCCTTATCCAATGTGTGTGGGCGTGCTTGTTGACGTTGTCCGGCACCTACAGCGAACTGCTCGACTACGTGGTTTTCGCGGTGCTGATTTTCTACGTCCTGACCATGGCCGGCCTGTTTGTGCTTCGTCGAAAACGCCCCGACGTCGAGCGGCCCTACCGGGCGTTTGGGTATCCGGTGGTTCCGGCCATTTACGTCGTAGCCGCCTCGCTGATTGCGCTGGACCTGTTGATCAGTCCGAAGACGAGCGGCAATGCCTGGCCCGGCTTGTTGATCGTGCTGGCGGGTGTCCCGGCGTATTTCTTCTGGAAACGAGGCCGCGCCCGCGGTGCGGCATTACAAGAGTGAAATGGCGAACGGAGTCAAGTTCGTCGCCCATTCGTGATGCGCATCGCGACGGTTGAGAAAGGCCACCAACAGGCCGGTGTCGGCGATTAACTTCATTGCTTTCCGAAACCCTCTCTTTGGGAGAGATCACTGGCTCCCGAAAGCGAACCGGCCAAAGCCAACGCGCGCTGCCTGCGGATGTCCGACTTGCCGGAGCGAGATTGCCGAAACGCGTCTCGCAAGATTTCACTTTTCGAACGGCCGGTCTTGCGGGCGAGAGCGGCCAATTCCCGCGCTTCTTCCGGACTCAAGCGGATGCTGATTGTCATACGAACGGTACAACATTGTCGTACAAACACCCGACGCGCAAGCCGGTTTTTACCCATTGCGGCAGCCTTTCAGTTAACGACGGTGCGGCGCCGCTCCTGCGGGGCTTTTCTTCGATGGCATTGGCTCGGCAGGAGTCTCGCCGGGCCAGCCGCAGGAAACGGCGAGCGAAGGAGTGGATTAAGGCGGCAGCGAGAGGGAACTGCACGCCAATTCACGCCAATTCTAGGGTTGGCCCCCGGCAACAAAGGAATGTCCTGCTGTTATGCCACAGCACCGCTTCGTCAGAAGTGCGGCAGTTTGAAGGGCGTGGTTCCCGGAGTTGAAGGTCAAAAGCGTGTCGGTTTGGTGGGCCTGCCCGGACTTGAACCGAGAACCAAAGCATTATGAGTGCTCTGCTCTAACCAATTGAGCTACAGGCCCGCTGCGTTAAGGTTGCAAAAACGATGCTGACTTTCAATAGCGAACCTGGAGCGCGGACGGTCTGCTCATCGGTGCCAATCAAGCCTCGCTCCTTGAGGGCGGCGCGGATCTGCTGATTGACGCGATGCACTTCTGACCAAGTCTGCGACACGGCGACCGTCGAGCGTCCTTGTTCCGGGTCGCGGTAGTAATGACCAATCCATCCCGCGCGTTGGCTATTGGCGATTGGTCATTGGCCATTCGCGCGCAGCGCGCTGTCCCTGTGGTGTAGTCCAGCAACATGCCTGCCTCTTATTCACGGAGTCGAAACCACAGCATGCTGGTGCTCAACCGCAACTGGCAGGCGATCAACATCCGCACGCCCGCCGAAGCGTCGCAACTCACGTCCCATCCTCCATTATCTCGGCAATGACGAGTCGTCAGAACTTGGATCAGAACTCACGCCAGATCGAAGCGGTCGAGGTTCATCACTTTGTTCCAGGCCGAAACAAAGTCGTGAACAAACTTCGCCTGGGCGTCGGAGCTTCCGTAAACTTCAGCCAGTGCCCGGAGTTGGGAATTGGAACCGAAGACTAGGTCCACACGCGTGCCGGTCCACTTGACCGCGCCGGTCTTGCCATCGCGGCCTTCAAACACGTCTGCGTCCTTCGAGACCGGCTTCCACTCCGTGCTCATGTCGAGCAAGTTCACGTAGAAGTCATTGGTCAATGCCTCCGGTCGCCTGGTGAAAACGCCGTGCGGCGCGCCACCGAAGTTGGTCTTCAGGACGCGCATGCCGCCCACGAGCGCGGTCATTTCCGGCGCGGTCAAGGTCAGCAATTGCGCCTTGTCCACGAGCAACGCCTCGGATGGCACGGTGTAATTGCCCTTGAGGTAATTGCGGAAGCCGTCCGCGATGGGTTCGAGCACGGCGAAGGACGCCGCATCGGTTTGCTCTGAGGAGGCGTCCGTGCGTCCCGGCGTGAAGGGAACCGTGATCGTGTGACCGGCGTTCTTCGCCGCTTGCTCGACGCCGGCGCAACCGGCCAGCACGATCAGGTCAGCCAGCGAAACTTTCGTGCCGCACGACTGCGCGCTGTTGAACGCGCTCTGGATGCCTTCCAGGGTCTTGAGCACCCTGGCCAGTTGGGCGGGCTGGTTGACTTCCCAATCGTTCTGCGGCGCGAGGCGAATGCGGGCGCCGTTCGCGCCGCCGCGCTTGTCGGAGCCACGGAATGTGGACGCTGATGACCAGGCGGTATAAACCAGCTCAGAGACCGACAGACCGGAAGCCAGGATTTTGCCCTTGAGAACGGCGATGTCCTGCGCATCGATCAATTTGTGATTCACCTCGGGAACCGGGTCCTGCCAGATGAGTTCTTCCGCGGGAACCTCCGGGCCAAGATAACGCGCGCGCGGGCCCATGTCGCGGTGCGTCAGCTTGAACCACGCGCGGGCGAAAGCGTCGGCAAACTGAGCGGGATTCTCCAGGAAACGCCGCGCGATTTTTTCGTAAGCCGGATCGAAGCGCAGCGAAAGGTCCGTGGTGAGCATGGTGGGCTTGCGCTTTTGGGACGGATGGTGCGCGTCCGGGATGATTTCGGGAGCGTCTTTGGCAACCCACTGATGCGCGCCGGCCGGGCTCTTGGTCAGTTCCCATTCGTATTTGAAGAGGTTTTCCAGGTAGTAATTGCTCCAGCGCGCCGGCGTTTGTGTCCAGGTAACTTCCAGGCCGCTGGTGATCGTGTCACCGCCTTTGCCGGCGCCGAAGGTGTTTTTCCAGCCCAGGCCCTGCTCTTCGAGTCCGGCCGCTTCCGGATCAGGCCCAACATGCAACGCGGGGCCGGCGCCGTGAGTTTTGCCGAAGGTGTGGCCGCCGGCGATGAGCGCCACCGTCTCTTCGTCGTTCATCGCCATGCGGGCGAAGGTCTCGCGAATGTCCCGCGCCGCGGCCACCGGGTCGGGATTGCCGTTCGGTCCCTCCGGGTTGACGTAAATGAGGCCCATCTGCACGGCCCCGAGCGGGTTTTCAAGATTCCGGTCGCCGGAGTAGCGTTCGTCACCCAGCCACTTTTCCTCGGAGCCCCAATAGACGTCCTGGTCGGGCTCCCAGACATCCTCGCGGCCGCCGCCGAAACCGAACGTTTTGAAGCCCATCGTTTCCGAGGCAACATTGCCGGCCAGGATCATCAAGTCGGCCCACGAAATCTTCCGGCCATACTTCTGCTTGATCGGCCAAAGGAGCCGGCGCGCCTTATCGAGGCTGACGTTGTCCGGCCAACTGTTGAGTGGCGCGAAGCGTTGCTGGCCCCTGCCGCCGCCGCCGCGGCCGTCGCCGATGCGGTAGGTGCCGGCGCTGTGCCATGCCATGCGGATGAACAAAGGCCCGTAGTGCCCGAAGTCCGCCGGCCACCAGTCCTGCGAGTCGGTCATCAAAGCTGCGAGATCCTTTTTCAGAGCTGCAAAGTCGAGGCTCTTGAACTCTTTGGCGTAGTCGAAGTCCTCGCCCATCGGGTTGGACTTGGCGGAATGCTGGTGCAGCAGTTCGAGCTTCAACTGGTTCGGCCACCAGTCGCGGTTCGTGGTGCCGCCGCCGGCGGCTTGATGGAATGGGCATTTGGTTTCAGTGGACATATGTTTTCTCTTTTGGTCGGTTATGATTCGTTCTTGCCCCAATGAAGCACTCAGTGAGGTATTGTTGAAATACTTTTTTCCATACCTGCTTGCCATGACGCCGAACGCATCCACGGTAGGGCGAGCCCGTCCCGGCGAGCCGTGGCCGACGTATAGACGGGTTCAAGATCGAGTGCATGGCACCTTGGCCATGGAAACTTCCCAAGAACCGTCTCCTCGGACCGTGGCCTTTAGGCGCCTTCAGGCCGCTTCCACGCCGAACTCCAAATTGGGCGCGGAAGCAGCCTGAAGGCTGCGGTCCGCCCGGTTCATGGGCGCCGAGTGCATGATTCTGAAGCCAAAGGAGCAGATTTCGAAGATCACCGCGGCGTCGGGCGGAAGATGGGACCGCGGTCGATTACCGATTGCAGCAGGCCGTCGTCGCAGTAGTCGGGTCTGGGATCGATGGGACGCGCGCTTTGGCCGTCGTATCCGAGGGCCGCGCGCACGCGCGAATTCAAGAAGTAAGCCCCAGGCACGAGTTCAGCCAGGAGACCGAAGCCAGCCGGGTCATTGATTTGAAGCTCGGCCAAGAATTCCGCGGCGTTCCTCCCCTGGGCTTGCGCGAGAATCTTCTTCAAACCTTCGGCCAGGTCCGGACGCACCGCGAGGATCTGGTCCAGGCCGTCCTGCGCCACGCCCGCCTCGCTCGCGGAAGGGAAACCATCGCCCGCGGGGATCAGCACATCCGCCAGGTTGGCCAGGACGGATCTCTCAGATGTGTCGGAGTTCATTGGCCAGGTGTTCACAGCGGGACTCTTTGATTGCGCCGCTCTTCGACAAGATGTTCGGCGCAGCGCAGGGCCAAGGCGGCGATGGTCGCCGTCGGGTTCATGCCGCTCGACGTGGGCCAGATGCTGCCGTCGAGGATGAACAGATTGGGCACATCGTGACAACGTCCGCACGCATCCACGACGGACGTTGCGGGATCCGCGCCCATTCGGGCGGTGCCGAGCAGGTGCCAGCCGGTTTCGCGGATGAGCGGCGCGATCACGGTCGCGTATGCCCCGGCAGCGTCGAGCGATTCCCGCGCGCGCGCCAGATGAAACTGCAGAAGCCGCCGTGAGTTTTCCGACATCCGATAAATCAACTTCGGCGCGGGAATGCCGTCGGCGTCCTTGAGAACAGGATCGAGCACGACGCGATTGTCGTCCTCCGGCAAGTCCTCCGCAATGATTCCCCACATCGCCGAATGACCGAGCCGCTGGCGGAGTTGTTGGTGAAAGCTCGGTCCCCAGATCGGATTGTCGCCCCACGGATAACTGCGCGTCATGGAGAGCGGACCGCCCGTGGGCTGCAATCCCCACTTGGCGCCGCGCACGAATCCGCGCGCGGCATCCGTCTCGTAAAATTCGAGGCAATGAATGTGTTGGCCCCACAAACCGTGGGTGCTGCCCAGATCCTCTTCAAACAAACCCACCACGGTGCCGAACGGATGCATCATCAGGCGCCGCCCCACCAAACCCGATGAATTGGCGAGTCCGCTCGGAGACTTGTTGGTCGCGGAAAGCAACAGGATTCTCGGCGTGCCAATCCCGTTGGCGCCCAGAACCGTGACCGCGGCTTTCTGAAACTGTTCCTTCCCCGTTCGATCCACATACAGCGCGCCGGTGGCCAGCCCTCCGGGACTGACTTCAAGCCGGCGCACGCGCGCGCCGGTGACGAGGCGCGCGCCGCGTTTCACCAGTTGCGGCCAGTGGGTGCGATCGACGGACGCCTTGGCGCCTTCGACGCAGCCCCACATGCAGGTCGCGCGCTGCGTGCACTCGCGAAGCGAACCGTAAGGCCGGGTCGCAATGGCATTGGGCGCGGGCCACCAGTGCCAGCCGAGTTGGTTGTGCGCGCGGGCCACGCGCCGGCCCATGGGCGCGAGCGGAGCCGGCGGCAACGGCAGCGGTTTGCCCGGCGGAAACGCGGTGTCTCCAGCCAGGCCCGAAACGCCAAAGTCGCGCTCGACTCTTTCGTAAAACGGTTCCAGGTCCTCGTAAGTGAGCGGCCAATCGTCCGCCACGCCATCGAGCGTGCGCACCCGAAAATCAGATGGCATGTTGCGCTGCCAGTGCGCGGCGTAGATCACCGTGCCGCCACCCACGGCATTGTAGAGCACGGCGGAAATGTCGGAGTCCTGGTCGTCGATCGGGTAATCGGCCGGGGCCTGGCGGCGATTCGGGTTGCCCGACCAGTAACGGCCCGCGGTCAGTTCAAAGTCCGGATGCTCCGCGCGGGCTTTGGAGTAGTCCGGCCAATCGCCTTGTTCGAGCACGACGACGCGCAGGCGGGCTTCGATGAATCGTTTCGCGGCTACAGCGCCGGTGGGGCCGGCCCCGATGATCAGAACGTCGGGGTCAGGCTCGGAGGCGTGGACGGGCATAGCTCAAATCTGGAATCGATTCTCCCCTCCCCACGAACCTGATTCAACCACGGATTACGCGGATCACACGGATAAAATCACTTCTCGATCCGCGAATCCGCGAAATCCGTGGTCAAGAAATCGGCTCAGAGGTTCAGGCCTCCTCTTCTTCCTCTCCCTGCGAGGAACGAGCGGGGAGAGGACCGAGGAGAGGGGAAACACAGTGAAAACGGCCCTCCTCTCCCCGTCCCTCTCCTCCCTTCGCAGGGAAGAGAGGGCGAAATCCATGGCGCCGGTTTATTGTTTGGCGCGATAAAACCGCATCGCTGCATCCGGTTTGACCTTAGAGCGTGTCCGAAAATTGCGCGGGGTCCTGCGGCGAGGGATTTTGGCTGTGGCCAAGGCGGCGAGGTCCGAGCATCCCCAACGCGGGCTGTAAGGACCGAGCCAACGCAGGCCACGGACAAAAGACCCGCCGCCCGGAGGGTTTTCGCGCCAAAGGCCGCCTGGCTTCGTTGCTCCTCAGTCGAAGATCCAGGGAGGATATTCTCCTTCGTCGCGCCTCGCCATCCGGCCTTTGGCGCGAAAACAGGACCCCGCGGAATTTTCGGACACGCTCTTAAGCGGCGACACCGCGTTCGCCACGGCGGTCCAACCGCTCGCCAGCGCCGTGGAGGATTCGAGGGTCCCGGCGCTCCAGGTGATTTCCAGTTCCGCGCCGACTCGTTTGATGGCCAGCGTGGGCGGCTTGACCGTCTCCGCCACAGGCACGGTGAACCCAAACGCGCGCGGCACGGTGGTGTTGTAGCCTGTCTTGCTCAGATAGATGTCGTCGAAGAACAGATTCGTGGATGTGCTGTGCCCGCCCAGGCCGCCGAGAATGATCTTGTCCAAATCCTTGGTCGTAAAACCGACATCAGCTTGCCCGATCGGATTTCGGGCGGAGATATAATCCGAAACGACCTTGGTGCGCTGGGTTGTCCCATCCTTTTGGACGTAGATCGAGTAAGTGTCGCCCGTGGAGCTTTGGTCCGCCGGGAACGGGCCGTTCTTAAAGTCCACCCAAATATTGTAGGCGGCCTTCGTTGCGACCACCGGTTCAGGACCAAAATCGACCGTTGCGCCGTTGCCGTTGGCGCCGCCCACTTGCACGCCGGTCCCGAGTTCGTTGCTGATGACTGCTCCGGGGCCAATGTTATCGCCCATCGCGCCGACGTCGCTGCCGAAGCGCACGCTGCGATCCGTGATGCCGACCGTTCCTTTGACTGGTTCGGATTCGTCGCCGGAGGTGTAAACGCGGAAGAACAGAGTTCGCTGTTCGCCTTCCTTCAAGGTCAGCGGGCCGAGCCGCAAGGAGGCCGTGGCATTGCCGCCTCGGGGGGCGACGAGTTTGTTGCCGCTGATATCGACGACCACGAAATCGTTCCCGTCCAGGTCGGCCCACCCGCCCTGACCGTTCAATCCTCCAACCGTGTAACGGTCGAAATTGTCGATCAAGGTCCACCCTGCTGAAACGCCATCGATGGCGGCGACACTCACGGTTTGGGAAGCCGTTTCCACGCCGCGTTTCAGCGTCAACTTGAAGGTCCGGCTGGCGGTGAGCGTTACATCGGTCGAACCCAGGTCCGAGACAGTTTTCGCGGTGACATCCCCGACTCCCTGGTCGATTTCCACCTGGGCGTTTTTGGTCACATCCCAGGTCAAGGTCATCTTGTCGCCCACGGCGGCGGCGGGCAGGCTGGACTTGAAGGTGCGGATCGCCAGCGGTTGGGGTTTGCTGGACGGCACGGGCGTGCCCGTGGTCACGACGGCCTTAACTTCGTCCGCGGAAAGCGCGCGATTCCACAAAGCCACGTCATCGATCAACCCGGTGACCCAGTGCGTGGGATTGGCGCGCAGGATGCCGCCGACGGTTGTCGTGTTGATGCGCCAGGCGCCGGCTTCCTTGGCGGGGATTTCGAGCGCGTCTTTTGTGCCGTCGATGTACAACGCACGAGTTCCGTCATCCTGCTGCACAAAGGCCAGATGATGCCAGGCGCCGCTGAGCGGTTCGCCTTCGCTCTTGATGTGATTGACCGGCGCTCGTCAAGCTGAATCGCCGGGACGAAGCGGGCGCGACGATTCAGGCGACCCTCGCGCGCGATCCGGAGAATTCCGCGACCCACGCCAACCAGGGCTGGGCTTGTCTGGAAAACGGCGAACGCGAAAAGGCGCTCGAACATTTTCGCGAAGCGCTGCGGCTCGACGCGGAGAACGAATGGGCGCGAGCGGGGATTGTCGAGGCCCTGAAAGCCGGCAACCCGATCTACGCGGTGATGCTGAAATACTTTCTGTTCATGTCGAAGCTCAGCCCGGGCGTGCAATGGGCCATCATCATCGGGGGCTACCTCGGGAACCGGGTGCTGGGCTCCGTCGCGCAATCCAACCCTGGCCTGGCGCCGTGGGTCCTGCCGGCGCGCATTGCGTATATCGCGTTTGCCGTGCTCACGTGGACGGCGTACCCGATGTTCAACTTGATGCTGCGGCTGAATCGATTTGGCCGGTTGGCGTTGACTCCGGAACAGACCGTGGAGTCCAACTGGGTCGGGGGAGTTTTTCTTCTGGGCCTGGCGTCCTTGATCTGGTGCCTCGCGACGGGCTTCAACAGTCCTTTCGGGATCATGGCGCTGACGGTCTTTGGGCTGCTGCTGTTGCCCCTGGCGGGACTATTCCGTTGTTCGGAAGGCTGGCCGCGCCGGACCATGCTGGCCGTGGTGGTCGGGCTCACGTTGGTGGGGTTGGCCGCGATGTGGCTGCTGTGGCAATCGTACTTTGGCGACGGCCGATTCCTTAAGGCGAAGGCGGAGAGCGCCTTCGAGGTATTGGGCCTGTTCAGCCTGGGAATCCTCGCCTCGACATTCCTCGGCAACTACCTCGCCTCCCAGCGGCCGAAGCACTGACAGCTCCCTCCCAGCCCATGAACCACGCCCGGATGTAGTCCCGGCTTGAGCCGGTCGAGCGCCCCAGAAGCCGCACAACGTGACCGTGTCGCGGGTTCTGCTCCCTAACTCCCTCTCAACTGCTTTCGCGTTGCCTGGAGCCTCTGGATCACGACGGAGGTGACGCGCGTCATCAGTTCGTAGCCGAGGTCGTGGTCGTCTTCGCATTGTTCGCGAAGGCGCGTGCCGTAGAAAAAAATCGCGGCGGCCGGTTGGATGGCTCGCGCGTCGAAATGCCAATAGTAAGGAGGGAAAAGCCACGACCATCCGAGCACTTCGCCGAGGCCGATGGTTTGAATCACCAGGGAAGGTTCCTCGGCGGTGCGCGATTCGAGCGCGATCTGGCCCGATTCGATCAGGTAAAAGCGGTTGGCCGGGTCGCCCTCTCGGAAAATGAAGTCGCCTTCCTCGAACTGCACGCGCATAGCATTGTCGGCCAGCACGCGCAGGTGATCCGGGGAAAGGCCTTTGAGAAACGGATGCCCGGCAATGGCGGCGGCCAGAGTCTTGCCTGTCGCCAGTTCCACTTCGGCTTTGCGCAGTGAATTCGGAAGTGCACTCATGTCGTGTCGAGAGCAAATGGGTACTTCTGAATCCGCGCGCGAACCACACTCCGCTTGCCAATTGTTCACTGTTTCTTGGCGGCCGATCAAGGATCGACCTTCCAGGCACATCCGCAGACTGCACCGGAGCGCGGCCTTGAGGCCGCTTCGGCGTCAAGCGTATCACGGAGTAAGCGGCGTAAACGCCGCGCTCCGGCCCTGGCAATCCGGAGCAGTGTACGGATACGTCCAGTGTTTCAGATTTGCACAGTCACCGCTGAGTTAGCAATCGATTCACCAATTCTTGTTCAACGAAAGCCAAAGAAGGTTTGGCGCCATTTTCAGCGTTCTGTCAAAACGGTGTTTCGATGAAGTTGCCTGATCAGAAGACGGCCACACCTCGGCTGCGAGTGAGCCGGCTCCCATTTCTGGGCCTGGGCATTCTCTCGCTTCTGGCGGGCCTCTGGGGCGGCTTGATTCGGCTGCCCTTGAATTTGCCCGTGCCAGCCGACCATGCCAACTGGATCACGTTTCATGGGCCTTTGATGATTTGCGGATTCCTGGGAACGGTGATCGGCCTGGAGCGCGCCGTCGGACTGCAAGCGGCGTGGACTTATGCGGCGCCGCTTTTGACGGGCGCGGGAGCGTTGATCTTCATTCTCGGATTTCTGGGACCGGGTGGGCCGGCTTTGTTTGCGCTCGGCAGCGCGGCGTTTCTGGCGGTGACCTTCCGCGTCGTGCAACTGCAACGCGCGCTCTTCACCGTCACGATGAGCCTGGGCGCGGCGGCGTGGTTGACCGGAAACATCCTCTGGCTCGCTGGTCAGCCTGTGAACCGCGTCGTCCTGTGGTGGGCCGCGTTTCTGGTGCTGACGATCCTGGGCGAGCGGCTGGATCTCTCGCGGTTTCAACGCCAGGTGCGGTGGGCGCCGCCGCTCCTGATCGCCTCACTCGCGGTGTTCCTCGGTGGAATCATCCTGAGCGTCTTCGCGCAAACGGCGGGTGAACGAGCGACCGGCTTCGGAATCCTCGCGCTGTCGCTCTGGCTGGGCCGCTTCGACATTGCGCGACGCACAGTGCGGCAGACAGGGCTGCCGCGTTTCATGGCCATTTGTCTGCTCGCGGGTTACGTGTGGCTCGGCGTCGCGGGACTTTTGCTCTTGCGTTTCGCGCCGCTGGCATTCGGCCCAGGCTACGCCGCCGCGCTCCATTCGCTGTTCCTGGGATTCGTGTTTTCGATGATCTTCGGCCACGCGCCGGTGATTTTTCCGGCGGTGTTGAATTTGCCGGTGGCGTTCCGGAACCGGTTTTATCTGCACGCCGGATTGCTCCACTTCTCCCTGTTGCTCAGAGTGCTGGCAGATTTGAGCGGTTGGGGTGAAGGCCGCCAACTGGGCGGCCTGCTGAACGCCGCCGCGATCTTGCTCTTTCTGGCCAACACGGTCACGTCCCTGAACCGAAGGAGTGGCCGCGGCCCCACCTGCTTACCATGAACCGTCTTTTCGGACCGCGGCCTTGAGGCCGCTTCAACGCTCGACTGCGGAGAGTGCGCGGAAGCAGCCTAAAGGCTGCGGTCCGCACGGTCTTCGGTTCATGGCCCAGGAGCAGGTCTTACTCGACCACGAACTCGCGCTCGTACTCGCGGACGACGAGCACCGGGCAAGGCGCGTGACGCACCACATACTCGGCGGCGCTGCCCAACAGCACATGCTTCAGGCCGGTGCGTCCGTGGGTGGAAATCACGATCAGATCCGCCGGCATGCCCCGCGCGACGGCGACGATTTCTGCGGCGGGCGAGCCGCATTGCACCAGCGGGTCAACCGGAACCTGGTCCCCGATTTCATCCACAATCAGCGAGGCGAGTTGCCGTTCCCCGCTCGCGCGCATCTCCGCTTCCAGGGAGCCATAGTCGATGCCGCCGTATTCACCGACCGCGTAATTGGCGGGCACCACGTAAAGCAAGGTCAAGGCGGCCCGGTGCTGGCTGGCTAACGGGATGGCATAGCGCAGTGCCTTCTTCGCGCAGTCCGAGAAGTCGATCGGGACGAGAATCCGTTTTAATCGGAACAGAGAGTCTGCGCTGACACGGCCTGCGGCGGCCAGCAGGGGTTCATCGCCGGTGTCGAATTCGAGGATCACGTCTCCGTGACGTTTGGTTGGTTTAGCTTTCATGGTTTGTGTCCGTTGATTGCTCAGGGAAAACGTCTGACGCGGGGGCGTCCTCGCCTACACCTGGCTTGGCAATCCCCGGTCATTTCTTGAGTCGTGGTTAGAGGCATGAGGCGGTCGGTCTATCTGGGGTGATTGGTCGCCTATTCCGCTTCTCCACGAACCTGATTCAACCACGGATTACAGGGATAACACGGATCAGAACACTTCTGCATCCGCGAAATCCGCGAAATCCGTGGTCCAAAAATCTGTTCGAGGGTTCAATGCGCGAAGCTTTGCTTGGGAGAATTCTCGCCCTTGCCACAGGACACAAAAATGGGGGGATGTTCGCCCCACGAAGAGGCTCACTTTCCAACCGCGGGATCGACCTTTCTCAAGGCACTGGCCGCGGCTCGACGAACGATGTCGGCTTTGTCGTTAAGAGCCGCCTTCAACGCAGGAATCGCCGCTCCTGCCGCCGGTCCGGCTTGCCTGAGCAGGTAGGCCGCAAAGGCGCGCTGGCCCGGTTCTGGGTCGGAACGGAGTGTCTCGATGATCACTTCCAGGCCGTGGGACTCGGCCGGGTCAAACCGGACTAACCAGGCGGGCACGTTCAAATCGATCAAGTCCCCGCGCATGCGGGAGCTTTTCCTGGAGCTTGGCAATTCTCTGGTGGCTGGGGCGCTCGGCGATTGCACGACAACGGTGCGCAAGCTCGCCTTCCTCCCCCTCACCCTGGCCCTCTCCCTCAGGGAGAGGCGAATCGTTTCCCGCGCTGGAGCATGCCTTGACGCGTTGGGCTTGCCGGACTCAGGCACTACGCTGCTCCCTCTCCCCGAGGGAGAGGGCAGGGTGAGGGGGAGCGGAGCGTTCGTTCGCGGATGAAAACAGCGACTGAACTCTACGCGGACCAGGGCCGGTTTCGGATTCGGGATTTCTCCAGCGCCGCTTGCGCGAGTTCGACGTCCTCCGTGACGTGGAAATCGAACATGCCGACGCAGAGAAAATCCGCGCCGTTCTGGAACGCGTATTGAAATCCTTCGCGCGGATGAATCGAGCCCGCGCCGAGCACTTTGTAAGCGATCCAGGGCACTTCGACCTCCTGCATGAACGCCAGGGTCTCTTGCGGCGTTTCCTCCCACACACTGTCGAGCCGGTTCGGCGGGCCGGCCGACCAATCTTGTTTGCTGTTGAAAGTCTTCATGTAGAAGTCGGGTTTGACTCCGGCCTTCTCGCACGCCATCGACACTTCGATGGAGTGGCCTGCGACTCCTGCAATCACCTTCCGTTGCTTGATCAAGTCCACCGCCCGGGCCAGCACCTCGACCTTTTTCTTCGTGATCAAATCGTCCCCGATGCCGCCGTGCGTGAAGGCTCCGACGGCCCCGTTGTCCACGGCCTGTTGAATCTGGCCGGCCATGTCTTTCTCCGAGATTTCGATCTGCGCGATCGTCGCGTCTCGCCATACAGCCCTTTCCGCGAAAACAGGACCCCACGGAATTTTCAGACAGGCTCTCAGCCTGCCCCGCGGTCCCGGAGGGCTTCGACAGACCCTCGCTTTCACGTTGATCGAGCTGCTGGTCGTCATCGCCGTTCTTGGAATTCTCGCGGCGATTTTGCTTCCAGCGTTGAGTCGGGCGAAGGCCAAAGCAAACGGAATTACCTGCCTCAACCATACCCGCCAGTTGACCCTGGCCTGGCGGCTTTACGCGGATGCGAATGAGGATCGATGCGTCAACAACCACGGCGCGGATCAGACCCGGAAGGAGCGAAACACCTGGGCCAATCAGAACCTGTCCTGGGGAGCGGATCCCGACAACACCAACGCGGTCCTGCTCACGCAAGCGTTGCTCGGTGAATACGCCGGAAAATCCGTCAAGGCATTCAAGTGTCCGGCGGACCGCGCCCTGGCCGACAACGGCCCGCGGCTGCGCAGCTATTCGTTGAACTTGATGGTCGGCGATCCGGGCGCGCTGCTCGATGAGTTCAATCGGGATTTCCGGCAGTTCTTCAAGACGGCTGATATTCGTAATCCGGCATCGACTTTTCTGTTTCTCGACGAACATCCGGACACGCTCAACGACGGATTCTTCATGCTTCGGCTGGGGCGCTATGAGTGGGCGAACCTGCCGGCCTCGTTTCATAATGGCGGGGCCAATTTCTCGTTTGCAGACGGCCACACCGAGCTTCATCGCTGGTCCGTCACCGGACCCAACGGGACCGTTCGCCCTGGTGTTCGCGGCGCGGTGGCCGGGGATTTTCCGGCTGAACCGCGGACGGACTACTTGTGGGTCATGGAGCGGATGAGCGAACTGAAACGCTAGCCAACAACTCCATTGAGGCGGTCTTCGAGGCTGGTTACGCGTGGGAGAATGGAGCCGGTCCAGAGCGTGCCGAACGTTGGCGAGACTGTCATCGCCTGCTTGGGGAAGCCTTGGCTAAGGCGGCAAGCTCCGCCGCATCGCGAGAAAGCTCGATCCCGACTCGTAGAAGGCTTTCGCGAGTTCACAGTGCGTTCTTGAGTCTTGTCGGCGAATTCCGAGCAACGTACTCTTAGCCCATGACTGCGGCCAAAGTAATCGAAGAAATTGACGATCTGCCGCCGGACGAGCAGGCAAAAGTTATTCAATATGCGCTGAAGCTCGCTCGAGGCCGCCAGCTCAGCGCCGACGAATTGGGGGAATTGGCCGACCGCCTGGCGAATACTACAGACCCGGCTGAGATCATTCGTCTAAAGTCCGCTATGACCAGGGGATTTTACGGCGAGTGAATCATGCCAAGGATTCGCCGCCAGAATCTACCGCCGCCTCTCTACGCACATCTCCTTGAGCGAATTCAGCAACGAAACATTTCCAGCCTGCAACTCCGGTTGATGCTGCGATGGATGGATACTCACCCCCAGGTGCCAGAGGGCAAGTGGTTCAAGCGATTCCCGGAGATGGTGGTTTGCGGTGAGGGCGAGTTGATCAAGACATTCCTCACCACTGGGCAAGCGCCGAGTGGAGATGAGATCGAATAGGGGCCGGGATTTGACGGCCAGGCCAGGCCGGACCTTGCCGGCAAGAGGCATTTCGCCACGCAGGACGAAGATGATTTCTTGATCTGTTGGGTGCTGGTACGGAAATTGACGCTGAAGGTTATTCGTGATAACCACCGGCCCCATGCTGGGTAAGGTTTCCTTTTGTATCCCGCTTTTCCTCTCAATACTGCCGTGTTTGGGGGCAAGCGTCACCGTGATTACGCATGGATTCCAATTTGGAAACAATTACCCCGATTGGATTGATACGATGGCGAGCAATGTCGCCTTGCGGGCAGGCCGAAATACTTCGGTGTACCGAATGGAGATCCAATGGCCTTCGATTGCGCGCAGTCCGTCCGTGCAAATCTTCAAATTGGAGTCAGGACTTCCAAGCAGTGCGTTTACGACAAACGCCGAGATCGTCGTAAAAGTCTTTTGGCACACAGTTGCTGGATTCACTGACCCTGCGAATTCAACCGATGTGGCTTCACTCGTTGTCCCCTATTTAACGCGAGCCATTGATCTTGGAAACGGTACTACGGTGCGGGCATTTGCAAAGCTGCCAATTCATTTGATTGGGCACAGCCGGGGCGGAGGGGTCGTTTCTGAGATAGCGCGCTTGTTGGGAGAACAAGGAGTCTGGGTCGATCATCTGACAACGCTTGATCCGCATCCGCTCACTGATGCAGATTGCGTTTTCTTTGGTGCTATTTGTCCGGCTGCCCGAGACACAGCAGTCGTAGTTTTGAACAATTTGAACAACGTCATTTTTGCAGACAACTATTACCAAAATGTGGCAATTTGCCCGTCTCCCTAGGGCGAGTCGATCCCTGGAGCGACACAATTGTATTTGGATTCTCGGTTCGCAAATGACGGTTTGAATTTCTTGTGCTTGGAAGACACGCCGCACAGCAAAGTTCACGAATGGTATCAGGGCACTATTCCTGGAATCACGAATTCGCCCGCTGGGTGGTATCGGACAAACGACACCGGTTTCGGATTTTCACTGCTTGCGGACGGTCATGAACTTCGAAAAGGAGTTCGGGCTAATTATTCCGGATTAGGATCTCGATGGGGCGGTGCCGTTCGCAACTCGTGGAAACCATCGAACGCAACCTGGCCGAACATTGAAATCGCGCCATCCAATCCAACGGACGTTTTTCCCGGCCAGAGCATTTCGTTGTTGTGTCGGATTCAGGACTTCACAGAACGCTCCGTCGCATTGATTGGAACTGACGACGATGCTAATCCCTTCAACAGCCAATCCCCCAATGATTTCTTGAGAATCACGAATTCTTTGAAAGGGGCGACAACAAACATCTCCATTAACTGGAAGCCGACGATCGAAGATTCAGGGAAATACGTTTACGCAGCCGTGGCCAATCAAGCTCGGCAAGTGAGACTGTACTACCTGACGCGGCCGATTCAGGTCGTAACGCCGAGGATTACGAGCATCGCTCTACTGAAAGACAAATGGCTCGAGGTCGCAGTATCCGGGACTTTAGGAAGAACGTTTGAAGTCCTTGGATCCCCAGATGTCGCGACAAATACTACGAATTGGGTTTCCCTTGGTTCGATTACGTCTGATCGGTTCACGGTCTCGCCCAATATCGTCACGAATTTCTCGCGAGTGTTCTTCCAGTTGAAGTTTCCTCAGTGAAATCGCGCGAGCCTAAGTGGTCCGTTTCGTAAATACGCTCACGTTCGTTGCGCCCAATTTGGCCTGGGGCAAGGCGCGACGAGCGAGCATCCCCCGCCAGTGGGGCTGTGACCGAGGAGCAACGCAGCCCCAGGCAAAATTCGGCGCAACCCGAAGGGCGGCAGTTCTTTTTCGCCAGACTTCGTTGCTTGCTCCTTACAGATCCACTTCGGGATATGCTCGTCGCTCGCGCCTCGTCTGGCCGAAAAATCCCTTGCCGCGAACGTGATCGTATTTATGAAATGGACCACTAAGTTGCCCTACTTCGCCTCATATCCCGTCGTCGTGGCGGAGCGACGGCCTTGGAACAACATGTAACCGGGGCGCTTCTGCCAGCTCGAGGGACCGGCCAGGATCTTGCCATGGGCCAGCACGGATTTGCGGACGATTTCTTCGCGCGCATTGTAGGTCGGTGAGCCATCGCGGTCGCCGGCCTGGATGCCGAAATCGTTGCTCGCCACCATCACGATATCGATGCCCTCGACCTCATCAAGGATGGTGTCGATCATTCCGACGCCCGCCGGATTCTCGATCTGGATCATGATGAGAATATTGTTGTTGGCGTTGTTGGCATAGCCCGGTCCCCAAATGGCAGTGGCTCGATTGTTCCCCGCGCTCCGATGACCCCACGGCTTGGTGTTCGGGCTCTCGCGATTGCCAATCGGAAATTTGGCGAACTGGACGGCATTGCGGGCTTCCTCCACCGTGGAGACCATAGGGATGACGATTCCCAGCGCGCCGGCATCGACGGCTTTCTGGATGTCGCCGACGTTGGCGGACGGCACGCGCACGAAGGGAATGCAGCCGGCCTTGGCGATCACCTCGATCAGGTTCTGCGTTTCGCGCCAGGTCAGCGTGCTGTGCTGCATTTCGATCCAGATGAAATCCTGCCCTGCGCAAACCTTTTTCGCGGCCTCGAGATCAGGTTCGGTAAGGGTGTTGCTGAATACCTGCTTCCCGGCCTTCAATTTGGTGATCACGGTGTTGAAGGTCAGCGTGCCGGGAGCCGGTATGGGTTCCTGCTTTGCCTGCGCCTGCGCTGGTGGCTTCGCCGGCTGTCCTTGCGGGGCCTGTTTCGGTGGTTGTTGCGCCCGAGCCGCCGGGACGAAAGCCAGCGCAGCCGTGATGATGGCCGCCAATGTCATGAACCGACTGGCGCGACCTGTCACGCGCCAGCATCTTGGAGTGCGGCAGTCCTCTCTGCTCCTTACACGGCTCAGTGGATTGCTGTCGCCAATCCCAAAGGGATTGCGTCCTCCAGCCCAGGGTTGCGAGGCACGAGCTACCCGGGTTAGAGCGCACGAGGAGGAACCAACCCCAAGGGGGTTGCGCCTCTCCGATTGGCCAAAGACGCAACTCCGTTGAGGTTGATCCCGTGTTCCCCCGATTCCCCAGGGTAGCCCGTGCCTCGCAACCCTGGGCTTTGGGGCAGAATCCCGTTGGGATTCTAAACTGGCTCGCTGGTGAAGATTTAGTGGAAAGGTAGCGTTGCTCATCATATCGATCTCCAAGATTTGTCTGTTAGCGCCAACACGGACTGACCAGGGCCTCCGTCATGCGCTCGTAGAGAAGCCGGGGCGCCGCTGGCTATCCGGGAAGCGGAAGGAGGTTACTTCCCGCGCTGCCGAGCGGTCAAGCGTGAGCGCGGGTTGACGCATAACGAATTCCACGTCCTATTTCGGCTCCGGCGGTGTATTATCTGTGAATGGCTCACTCAGGAAAATCAGACCCTCCTCACGCTACGCTGCTCCTGAGCTAAGCTAAGCTAAGTGGTCCATTTCATAAATACGCTCACGTTCGCGGCAAGGGATTTTTCGGCCAGACGAGGCGCGAGCGACGAGCATATCCCGAAGTGGATCTGTAAGGAGCAAGCAACGAAGTCTGGCGAAAAA
>VHCZ01000015.1 GCA_016871535.1 Verrucomicrobiota bacterium | reverse complement strand
ATTCTCCTTCGTTGCGCCTCGCCATCCGGCCTTTGGCGCGAAAACAGGACCCCGCGGAATTTTCGGACACGCTCTGAGGAGAAACGAAGCCAGAAAGCGAAATCGCCCCAGCCCTCCGGGGCGGGGCGGCGCCTGGCCGGCTGCGGCGTTGCTCGTCGGTCACAGCCCCAAAACGGGGATGCTCCCTCCTCGCGCCTTGCATCCGGCCAGGCGGCGCTCCCGCCAAAACCGGAAGTTATTTTTGCACAGACCCTTAGACTTGGAACTTCGCCGGCAGACTCGATCCCTGGCACGTGTGCCGACGCCTCGCGTGGCAGTTCTTCAAAGTCCTTGGGAAGTCCGGTCGAGCCGGGCTCAGGATTGGCCGGTGGACCGATGCTGTAGCCGGCGCCATTCCTCATCACTCTACCACGCCGCGACGGAGCCGTCCTTGTGAAACACCCGCGCCATGGGCCGTGTCCCGCCAAACGGATACTTCTTGAACGCGCTCTCAGAGAGATCGAAGCCCAGACCTGGCTTGTCGGGCAAAGGAAACTTTCCGTTCACCATGCGCATCGCCGGGAAACCCAGCCATTCCGCCCAGACTTTCTCCTTCGGCCCCGGTTCGATTCCGCTGCAGATTTCCTGGACGAGAAAATTCGGCATGGCCGCGTCCACGTGCAAGGTGGCCAGTCCGCCGATCGGCCCTTCACAAGCGTGTGGCGCGAGCGTGATGCCGGACGGTTCGGCCATGGCCGCGACTTTCCACAGCGCCGTGATGCCGCCGACGTGATTGATGTCCGTCTGTAAGATGTCCACCACGCCCAACTCGATCAGCTCGCGGCAAGAGTAAGAGGCAATTAACCGCTCTCCGGTGGCGATCGGTGTTGTGGAACGCCGCGCGATCCGCGCCATGGCCTTCACGTTTTCCGGCGGGCAAGGTTCTTCGACGAAAAGGAGATTCAACGGCTCGACTTCCTTCACCAGAATTGTCGCCACGCTCGGACTGGTCTTGGCGTGGAAATCCACGCCGATGTCGATCTCCGGTCCGATGCCTTCGCGCAGCAATTCGAGCGCGCCCACGGCTCGCTTGATGGCCGCGTGCGTTTCGATCCACTCGTAATATCCGGGGATTCCCGTTTTGATGCAGGTAATCCCGTGTTGGCGCAAGGTCTCCCGAAGACGCGCCAGTTCTTCGCGGGTTCGACCCGAAGCGTGGTAATAACCGCGCACACCCTGGGGATCGAACGGGCCGCCGAGGAGCTTGTAAACCGGCAAGCCCAGCGCTTTGCCCCGAATATCCCAAAGCGCCTGATCGATCCCGGAAATCGCCGAGCCGATCACGGGACCGGCGCGGTAGAAACTGTGAACGTACATCGATTGCCAGTGGTGCTCGACCTGCATCGGATCGCTCCCGAGGATGAATTCCTTGAAGTCATCCACGCACGCCATGACCGCGCCGGCCTTGCCTTCAAGCGTGGCTTCGCCCCAGCCCACGACTCCGGAATTGGTTTCGAGCTTTACGAACACGTAAGGCCGATCCGATTCCGGCGTGAGCGAGACGCCGAAGACTTTCATGTTGGTGACTCTGATCTTCGATCCGACCTCCCGAAAGGCCTCGGCGCCCAGAGGACTTCGCAAGGCCGCGGGTGCCCCTTGGCTCGCGTCCGCGGCTCGGGCCCGTCGCCCACCAAGCGCGCCGGCTGCGCCTGCGGCACTCAATGCTGCGAAAAAGTCTCGTCTTCTCATTCCCGGAGTTTATCGAGGACCGTTTCGTTGACGGTGATGCCCAGCCCGGATCCCGCCGGCAGCGCGGCAAATCCATCTACGATTTGTGTGTCCCACCCGCCCAGCAATTCGGCGCGCATCTTCTGATCCGCCTCCGCGACTGCGAAGGGCACTTGTTGGATGAAAAAATTCGGCAGGCTGGCCGCGAGGTGCAGGCCCGCAGCCACGCCGATCTGTCCGCCATCGTGATACGGCGCGACCGCTACGTAGTAGGCCTCCGCAAACGCAGCCATCTTTCGGATTTGGCTCAGGCCATTCGCGGCCAGGCTGGGGCGCAGCACGTCGATCACTTCCTCCCGCAACAGATCCTGGAAATCCGCCGCGAGATGGATGTGGCGGCCCAGTCCGATCGGAGTGACGCTTTCACTCGAAATCTTCCGCAGCGCGCTTAGATTCGAAATCCGGCAAGGTTCGTCGAACCAGAGCAGATGAAATCGTTCCAGCGCTGCCGCCAGGCTGGAGGCATCGCCTGGCGAAAGCGAGCCCGCGGCATCGAGCGCGAAATCGACTTCCTCTCCGCCAGCCTCGCGCAGTTTCTCGAGACGCCGGCGCACGGCTTGCGCATAAGCCTGGCCTTGGTTCGCCGCCGACGGCGCAGGAAGCGGAACGAGAAAAGCGCGGAACCCGGCTTTCCGCGCGCGTTGCATGGAATCGAGCAAGTCTTCGTTTGAATTGCCCGCCAACGCCGTCAGAACTCGCACCTTGTGTCGCGTGGGTCCACCAAGGACATGATGGATAGGCGCGCCGGTGGATTTGCCGAGGATATCCAGGAGCGCGATGTTCACGGCGGCCTGAATGCCGGACAGTGCCGCGAGGCGTTGGCGCGCGATTTCGTATGCGGTTGCCGCAAGGCCCAAAAGGATTCCCTTCGCCTGGCTCAGATCTTCCGACGAAACCACACTGGTCTCTCCAAAACCGGAAAGGCCCGAACGTGTCCGCACTCTGATCACGGTGTAGCGGCGGCGCGACCCCGGTTCGCGCAGCCGGAATGCGTCCAGCGCGACGATTTCGAGAGACCTCGAATCGGACGGCTTGGCGGAATCGGCTATCTGCGCCTGAACCACAGCCGCGAGCCGAATCCTCCGCCGGTGGATGAAGCGGGATGTGGATCGCGATGTGGGCGCAGTGGACATAAGTCGTGCTTCAGGAGAACCAGGCGACGATACAATCGGCCGACCAAAGGTTGCAAACTGAAATCCCTACAGCTTGCCAAGTCCTGCCACCCCGACACTCCGTTACTCCGACACTCCCAACCCACTGGGGTCCCGAACGCCCCGTCCATAGGCGTAATCGACCCTGGTTCTTTGCCAAACTCGCTCAGTCTTTGCATCGCCAGACCGGCTGAAGCCGGCTGAAGCCGGGACTACATACCTCCGCGCCGCCATCCTCTCCCCATGAACCGTCTGTTCGGACCGTGGCCTTTACTGTGCAGACCGTGGGATTGACGACAGATCGACCGGAGAACTGTAGCGCAGATTTTCAATCTGCTGTATCGCCGATTTCCAATCGGCAGGGCGCCGGCAAATCCCAGCGTGCTCGGACTGGGAGACGCCCCGCAGAATACAATTCTGCGATACGGCAGAGTGCCACTCTGCGCTACGAGCTTTGTCGTCCATCCTGCGGACCAAGCAGTCGGCCGCCTCAGCGCCGAACTCCAGAGCGGGGCGGGAAGCAGCCTGAAGGCTGCGGTCCGTGCAGCTTGCGGCTCTTCGGTTACGGCTTCGCCGCCCTGCGAAGTTGAATCGGTATGACTTGGCTCTGTTCCGAACGCGGGATTTTCAATTCTTGTTTGCCGACTTTCAATCGCACTGCGCCTGAATTCGGTTCGAAATCGGTGCGGCGAACGAGGACTCGGCTTCCCAGGCGCAAGCCGGAGACAATTGGGGCCGGCTGTTTCGGCACTTCAAAAGTCACGGGTTGCCCGCGATCCAGGAATTCCCGATAGGCCAGCGAGGCGGCATACACTTCATGAACGAGCCGCGTCTCTTCGGCCAACTCCTCCTGCAGGCACCAGACGAAGAACCCGTCGTGGCCGCGCAAAAGCAGGTGCCAGAGCAACTCCTGGTATTGCTCCGGACTGAAGGGCCTCACGCCGGGATCCGCATTCGGAGGCGGCGCCGTGGTGTTGCGGTGCACGAAGGTCACGATGGGGGTGGAGCGCGGCGTGGACTGGCCGGCGTTCGAGCCGACCAGGAGGAGGTTGTAGAACCAGCGGTAATCCGAGTTCGCAAAGTCGTACCAGTGATAGATCGGATACCACGTGTACACAACCGGCATCGCCAGAGAGTAGCGACACGGACCGAATTCATGCGCCCACTCGCGATAGCGCGCCCGCTGATCCTCCACGAATGGCGCCCCCTCCGGCAGACGTTCGTAATAATCGTACCAGTGCCGGCGTCCGTTGTGCGGATAGACGCCGTAGTTTCCGACCAGAGCTTTCGGAAAACGGGACCGGACCGGCTGGGCAAAAACCCGGCGCTGCAAATCGCTGCGGACTTCCCGCAACTGGCGTTGAAACGCGCGAAAGTCGTCGAGGTCTTTGATTCGTGCGCGGCACCTCTGGCATTTCCGCGAATTCGCCCAGGCGTCGTTCCATTCAATCGGCCCGTCAATTTCCCAGTCGGCAAAGACAAAATCGATTCGGGCCCTGGCTTTCGCGTAAGCCTTCAGGAAAAATTCGACGCGCTCGCGAATCACCGGCACGCGTCCGACCAGGGCGAATGGGCATCCCATCCTCCGCCCTGGATCGAATGAGAGATCCGCGAAGGGCTGGCCTTCGCCGTCGATGTGCAGGGTAGCAGGATCGCCATTGAAGAATCCGTCCAGACACGCCGTCGCGTCCACGGCCACGGGCAGCCCGACGCGCCGGGCAAACTTCGCGCTGCGCAATCCCTCGGCCAGTGTTTGGGCCCGGTCGTTCGGATTCCACGCCACGGTATAGCCGATGCCGCGCACGGCCAATTCGGAGAGCGCCTTTTCGGCCAACTCGTCGCTTGAACCACGCAGCGCATTGGAGATCGGCAGAACAAATAAGGGAAGCCGGGTGCCGCGCGGGAGTTCCAAAGGACGGGTGTTCTCCAGAACGGCTCGCAGCGGGGCTGGCACTGAGGATTCGGGTCCAGCCCCGGACATCTCCACGGAGAGACCGGCAGTTGCGCCAATCAGAAGGAGGATCAAGAAGGTAGGGCGAGTCCGTCCCGGCGAGCCGTTCGACAGGCTTGGAGCACGTCCAGCTCGGCTCGCTGGGGACAGGATCGAGACTGAAGATTGGGTTCGGATTACTCCCTCTCTTCCCTGCCCAGGGAGAGGAGGGCCGTCTTTATTGGTTGCCTCTCTCCTCAGTCCTTCCCATGAACCAACCCACCCCTTACCCCTCCCAGGAGGGGAACTTGATTTTGACGCGACAAACGGGGCTCCCCTCTCGGGAGGGGCTGGGGGTGGGTTCATGGTCCATGTGCATGGCGCCGTGGCCAAGGAAGCTTCCCATGAACCAGACGGTTGGGCGAGCCTGTCCCCAGCGAGCCGAGTCGGATGTATTCCACGCACGTCGAGCGGCTCGCTGGGACGGACTCGCCCTACCGGGTTCATGGGCCGACTGCCTGGTTCTGAAGCCGTGGAGACTTCCCAGGAACCGACACTCCACCGCGAGGTTTTGGAGTGCGCCAGTCCCCTCTGCTCCTTACACGCAATTCTTCCGTTTAGAATCCCAACGGGATCATGGGGCGCGGGCCGGTCTCTGTCCCTTCTGCATTTCATCGCCCCGCCGAAGCCACCTTATCGGAAGATGCCATCCTTCGCGTGATGAACTGGCGCACGAGTGGAATCTTCGTCTTTGTCATCAGCGCCACGGCGAGCTTCATGTCCTGGGCGACGACCGGCTCCGTGGCGTACCAATACATCAGCGGCAAGTTATGATCCTGCGAGTCCTCGGCGTGAGCGAGCAGCCCTTCCAGCACTTCCAGGCGCTGGTTCACCGGCGTCCGCTGCAGCGCGGCGGCGACGTAGAGCCGGACGAACGGTGAAGGATCGCTTTTCGCCAAACGAGCCAGTTCCTTGAGGAGTGCCGCGGAAGGATTCCTGTCCTCCATCATAAGTTGAATCGCCCAGGCCCGGATGTATTCGTTCGCGTGATCGAGTTGGGCCAGTGCGATTTTCTCGGTCAATCCCCCCGTGACGTGCAGCGCCCAAAGCGCCCGAAGCCTGCGCGTCACATCCGGGTTCTCGCTGAGAATCATGAGTAGCGCCTCGTGAACTTTTGGATTCGGGCCACGCTCCTGCAAGAGGCGGCGCGCATGCCGGACGTACCAATCATTCGGGTGCAATTGAAGCTGGACCAGTTCGTCGTCGCTCTTCTTCTGCAAATCCACCGGCGTCCATTTGGTGTCCCCATAAACGATCTTGAAAATGCGGCCATTCGAGCGGTCGTGGCCCTCGACGTTGTTGTGGTGGCACTGGTTCTTGTCGTACCAATCGATGACATAAACTGAGCCGTTCTGATCGTAGAGTAGATTCATCGTCTGCGACCAGGTGTCGTTGAAGTTGGCAAAATCCGCGCCGTGTTTGCCCACGAAGCCCGAACCGCGGCGTTCGGGAATGTCCATGTTAATCCGCTGGCCGTGGATGTTGTTCATGAAAAGTTTTCCCCGGTAATCCGCCGGGAAACTGTCCCCCAGATAAACCATCAATCCGGCGTGCGCGTGGCCGCCGCCCGCCGAATCGGAGCGCGCATTGGCCGCGTGCGGACCTTTGCTGCCGGCCCAGTGAACGTGATCGCCGATGGTTTTGATGTCGTCGTAGAAAAAGGGATAGGTCGGCTTCCGTGAATTGGGATTTCGCGCGCGTTCATTGCGGCGAATCTCCTCCAGGCTGATCGCGTAGTGTTCGCCCCCCTGGCGCTGATAGCGTCCGCCCTGGATCATGTGCCAGAGGTGCGGGATCACGCAGGCTTCGATGAAACACTGGCCGTAGTCGTCGAAATCCACGCCCCATTGATTGCTCGCCCCTTCGGCAAAGACCTCGAACCGATGCTTGGTTGGATGATACCGCCACACTGCGGCATCGACCCATTGCCGCTCGCTCGCCGGCGCGCCGGGTTTGCCGACGTTCGACGGGCAGAAAACGCCGTGGCACCCGTACAGCCAGCCATCCGGCCCCCAGGTGAACGTGTTCAGCGTCTCGTGCGTGTCCGCCCGGAAATCCCAGCCGTCGAGCAGAATCTCCGGCGGGCCGTCGGGTTTGTCGTCGCCGTCTTTGTCCGGGATAAACATCAAGTACGGCGCGGCGCCCACCCAGACGCCGCCAAAGCCGACTTCCAATCCGCTCACCAAGTTTAGCCCTTCCATGAAGACGGTGCGTTTGTTGAATCGGCCGTCGCCGTCCGTGTCCTCGAAAATCAGAATGCGATCCTTGCCCTGGCCCTCCGGCGCGCGGCGCGGATACGTGTAAGCTTCCGCGACCCAGAGCCGCGCGCGGTCGTCGATGGCAAAAGCGATGGGCTGCTTCACGTCCGGTTCGCCCGCGAAAAGTCTGGCGGAAAACCCGGGCGGCAGCGTGATGGCTTTGGCGGCTTCTTCCGGCGAAAGCCCGGCATATTTGACGACGTCGGCCGGAGGAACTTCCGCTTGTCTGGCCAGTTCGGCGGCGGTGATCTCATTCGGCAAGGCCGGCCTGGCGGCGAAGAATTTGAAGTCGTCAAAGTTAATGTGGCCCCACGCGCCAATCTGGTGATCGATTACCCGAACGAAGATTTCTTTCCCCAGGTGCGGCTGCAAATCCACGACCGCGGGCCGCATGTTCTCCGCGTCGAAGCCGGATACTTTGAAGAACGCTTGCTTCGTATCCGCGCGGACCAATTCGACCCGATTCAACTCCGTTGAGCCGCCGCCGATCAAGAAACTGGCGAACGGATGCGTGACCTTGAACGGCACGGAGGTGAGCGTCCCGGTCGGATCGTCACCGGCGATTTCGTACGTGCCGATCCAGTATTCGCCCGCGTGATTGCTCTTCATGTCATCGCGCCGCCTGGCCACGGTGTCGCCCTTAATTGGCTGCCTGCCAAACGCGCTGCCCTCAACCTTCCAGTCCTTGAGCGTGCCGTCCTCAAGGTCGAGATTGAGCGGACGGTCGTCGGCGCCGGTCGGTTTGATTCCAGCGGGAGCAGGGGCCGCGAACGCTTGGGTGCACAGCGTCAAAGACAGGGCAAGAGAGAGAAAGGTGGATGGGGGAAAAGTTGTTTCGCTCATACGCTTGGTTCGATGCTTCAAGATGTTGTTCTTAAGACCGTCATCCCGATTCCTAACCACGGATCCCTCGGATAAACACGGATACCATTCCAGAAAAACCATTTCTGATCCGTGTCCTCCGCGAAATCCGTGGTCGGTACCCGCGACGCGTATTCATGGCGGCATCATACTGAGCCATTGGCTGGGCCAAAACAGTTTTTCGATGGAACGCTGTCGATTTTCCAGCCGAATTTTCTCCTGGAGCCATTTTGCCGGTTGAAGTCATCTCGTCCGCCGCCTAAATTGTCGCGATGAAACCGGAGTACACAGCCGTGATTTTCAAGGATGGCGGCTGGTATGTCGGCTGGTGTCCAGAAATTAAGGGAGCCAATGGCCAGGGCAAGACGCGAAAGGAATGCTTGGAGGATTTGAGGGCTTCGGTGGAAACGATTTGCCGGGAACTTCATATTCTGCCTCCGCGTGACAAGGCTTAAGCCCTGGACTTTTTTGAATCTGGCCAATGCGATCAAAGCGGTGCGCCTCCTTCCTGGTCAAGCATGAACGGACGGCAAACGCACACAAGTCCGCGCATTGAATCATGCTCGTCAGCTTGCTATCCACGAACAACGGCGACGGGCAGATAGCGCGCGGTTGGTTCTTGATCTGATCAAGGGCGCCGCGAACGTAGTGACCGTGGTTGAGTGCATAATCGTTCGGCAGATGCGAGCGAGGCTTGGCGAGACGCTTAGCCGCGGCGGCGAACGGATCGTCAGCTCCGTCACAGACACTGTTTTCATGTTCTCGTGCCTTCCTGTTCGTCTATCCAGTTTTTCACGACACCATTCGTTGCTGGCTTTCCAATAGAATACCTAGCGCGCATCCACTGCGTAGCCTTGCTCGCGCATGTGCTGGAGTTTGTAGGTCAGCGCGCGGCGGCTGATGCCGAGGACCTTGGCGGCCTCCGTGCGGTTGAAGTGGGTTTCCCGCAAGACCTGCAAAATGGCCTGGCGTTCGATGTCTTCCAGCCGGCTGGCCGGCGTCGTTTCAGGGGGCTTTTCGCTCTGGGTGGCCTGGCGAATGCGGCCGGGCAAATGTTCGGGCAGGATCAATTCCCCGTGCGAGAGAAGCGTGGCGCGTTCCATCGCGTTGCGGAGCTCGCGCACGTTGCCCGGCCATTGATAGCTTTCCAGGATGGCGATCACTGCGGCCGAGAAGCGCGCTTTGCGTTTGGAGAATTGTTCGACGAAAAATCCGGCCAGAGGCACGATGTCTTCGGTCCGTTCCCGCAGCGGTGGAACGGAAATCTCCATGACGTTCAGCCGATAGTACAAATCCTCCCGGAAACTTCCCTTCTTCACGACCTCTTCGAGATTGCGATTGGTCGCGGCGAGGAGTCGCGCGTTGGTTTGCCGTTCCTTGTTCGAGCCGAGGCGCTGGAAGCTGCCATCCTGCGTCACGCGCAAGAGTTTGGCCTGAAGCGGCGGCGACATCTCGGTGATTTCATCCAGAAAAATGGTGCCGCCGTTGGCCTCCTCGAAACGGCCCACTCTCGGATTGGTGGCGCCTGTGAACGCGCCTTTCTCGTGGCCGAACAACTCGCTTTCCAACAGCGTCTCGGGAATGGCGGCGCAATTCACGATGACCAGCGGTCCGGCCGCGCGGCCGCTCCACTGGTGGATCACGCCGGCCACGATCTCCTTGCCCACGCCGCTCTCGCCGGTGATCAGGATCCGGCTGTCCGAGGGCGCGACCAGCGAGACGTCCCGAAAGACGTTTTCCATGAGCGGGCTCTTGGCCACGACATAAGGCGGGAGCGGCTTGTCTTGCCCGTACGCGGGTGCTGTTTGCTCCTGGATTCCGATGGCCTTGCGCACGGCGGACAGCAATTCATCCAGGTCAATCGGTTTTTCCAGATAATTCACCGCGCCGTCGCGCATTGCACCCACCGCGTCGCGAATGTCGGGAAACGCCGTGATGAGCAAGACCGGGAGCACGGAGTGCTGGCGCCGCGCCTCCCGCAATGTTGCCAGGCCGGTCATTCCGGGCATCCGCACGTCGGAGATCATCATTTGAATGCCTTCGCCCTTCAGAATTTCCAGCGCTTGTTCTCCGGAAGAGGCGATGACCGTTTCAAAGCCCTGGCGCCTCAGGAACGAGTCCAACAAGCTCCGCTGGCCCGCGTCGTCATCGACGATCAGAATCTTCGGCGGTTTCGGGGAAGGCGAGTGAGCTTTCGTCGGCATGGGGCGCAGCGGCTTCGCGTTTTGCTGGAGAATTTACCCGTGCGTCCAAAAGCCGCAATGAAAGTCGTCAGGGCATTACATGAGTTAACCAGGCAACGCAGGTAATGCGGCTCTTGCGCACGAGGGGGATTTACGCCTTCGCGGCCAGTTGCATGCGGCTGATGCTGAAAACCGCTCCCTGGCTGTCGTTCGACAGGCACTCGATTTCCCAGCCGTGCGCCAGGACGATCTGTTGCACCACCGCCAGACCTAGCCCGGTCCCCTTTTGATGCGTCGTGAAGTAGGGTTTGAATATTTCCTTGCGCTGTTCCGGGGGGACGCCTGGACCGTTGTCGCGCACTTCCAGGCAAGCCTCGGAGGGGCTGGTTTTCTTGGCCACGATCTGAATTTCCCCGTTCTTGTCCACAGCCTGGACTGCGTTGAGCAGCAGATTGAAAAGGACCTGCCGGAGGAATTGCTCGTCCGCTTCCACGGTCAGATGCTCCTCCGTCCGGCTCAACCGAATCGATTTGTCCTCCAGATCGCTCTGCAAAGCGCGCGCCACGTCCGCCACGACGGCGTTCAGGACCACGTGCGCTCGGCGAATGTCGCGCGGCCTGGAGTAATTGATGAATTCGTTCAGTTGCGCGGTCACCCGATCGACCTCGTCCGTGATCTCGGAGGTTTTCTTCCGGATTTCCTGCGACGTGCTGGCATCCCGGGAAATCATCTGCGCCACGCCGCGGATGATGTTGAGCGGATTGCGGGTTTCGTGCGCCAGACCGGCCGCGGCGACGTTCATTTGCCTCAGATGCGAGTTCAACTCGCTGGCGCGCAGAAGCCGCATTTGCAAATCGGAAGATTTCTGCGTGTTGCGCCAGGCGAAGGCAAGTCCCGCGACCGAGACACCCGCGAACAGTCCAATGACGAGCCGCAGCCAGAGATCCTGGATGCACGCTTGCCGGAACGACTCCGTGGACATCGCGATGACGACGTCGTGAAGTCCGCGCGACATGCGTTCCTCTTCGCTGATGACGAAAGGCGGAGGTCCTCTGCGCCGGCGGCCATCGCCCTGCCCAGGGTCGGGAGAACGATCGTTTTGAATCCGGATTGAAGAACTGCCAGGCTGGCTTCCGGCAAGACTGGCTGTCGAAGCATTACTGACGT
Source organism: Verrucomicrobiota bacterium (assembly GCA_016871535.1). Classification (NCBI taxonomy): domain Bacteria; kingdom Pseudomonadati; phylum Verrucomicrobiota; species Verrucomicrobiota bacterium. Next base: position 37,639 of record VHCZ01000015.1, on the reverse strand, counting down.
CGCCAGTCGCGTTCGTCAGGTTGCCCGTCGAGGCGTTCGCGGGGCGAACGGCCGAGGAATTCGTTCCGCCATCACCGGATCGAGTCCAGTCCCGCGGCGAGCCGAATCTGGGGGGCGCTGATGGCACGACGATCGCCGGGCGATTCGTTTCTCCGGCCGACGCGTTGTTTGCGTCCAGATCGACGCGCCGGACCACGGTCAGGGTTCGAGCGCCCCAGTATTCGCCCGGGAGCAACCCGTCGATGGAATCGAGATCAACCGGCGCGCCCGCGGCGACGACCTGTTCTCCGGCGGCATTCAAGAGGGCAATCGAACTTAGCTCGCCATCAGTCACGAGGCCTTTGAGCGCCGTTTCCAACCGTTCCTTTGCGACCAGGCGGCCCGACTTCATGTCCCACGCGATCGACTGGATGACTTTGCCCAGCGTTTTGGCCGTAGCCACCGGGCGGTTCAGCAAGGCCGTGCGCTTGGATTCCTTGACTCGCTGATGCTCCAGGGTCTGCCAGCCGATCACGATTCCCCAGACCGCGGCGAGCAGCGCATAAATGAGGGAGGTCCGGCTGATCATAACTTGAGTTTAACTGATCTTTTCAGGCAAAGGAAGCTTTGCGTTCGGCGCGGACGCGTTCCACCGCGTCCCTGATCTCACCCGGAAGACGTTCGGCCAATCGAAAGCGGAGGACGGGAATACCCGAGACCTCAGACGTCCCATCGTCACCTTCCGGTAGCCGTCTGCTTCAAGGTTCAGTTTGGGACGCGGTGGAACGCATCCCCACCCACGCTAAACCCTGTGAAGGCCTACCTTCGCTTCGAATTCGGCTTCGGTTTGGCCGGCTCCGGCGGCGGCAGGCCAATCGTGGACGGATCTTTGACCGGCACGCCGTCCAGGAACTTATCCAGTTCTTGCTCCGAAAAGGATTTCGGGACCATTTCCTGATCGCCTCTTTCCTTCTGCGTCATTTGCGCAAGTTCGACCGGATCGCGGACGATGTGCGGCGTCAGGAAAATCAACAGCTCGGTCTTGACGTTGTCCGTGATCTTTCGTTTGAAGGCCGCGCCCAACAGCGGGATGTCGCCCAGAATCGGAATCTTGCTGTCCGATTGAAGCTTCTGATTTTTCATCATGCCGCCGATGACCACCGGCTGGCCGTCGGGAACCACGACGACGGTGTCCGCCGAGCGCGAATTGATGACCGGCGCGCTGACGCCGTTCCCGGTCGCAACCCACTGCGCCCGGTCCGCCAGTTCCGAGGTCTGTGGCGAGACGATCATTTCCACCAGCCCGTCCGACGTGATGAACGGCGTCACCTGGAGAATGATCCCGACATTGGCGTAGGAAACACTGCTGCTCTGGGTCCCCAGCGCGCTGATTTGCGTGCCGGTGATCAATGGAACTTGTTGGCCGATGCTGATGGTCGCTTGCTGGTTGTTGCGGGCGAGAATGGACGGCCGCGAAAGGATTTCTGTTTTTCCGGCTTGAGCAATGGCGCGCAAGGTCGCCTGGAAATCATTGCCGAGAACAGTATAGAGGCCGGCTCCCGGCGCCAGCGCGCTGGGCGCCTGAGACAAAAGCCCGCTCCCGAACACCTGATTGACGATGCCCGTGCTGCTGGAGCCTCCGCCTCCGAACTTTTTGACCAACGATCCTTCCACGCCGATATCGGATCCTTTCGTGTAGGACACTTCCATAAAAACGACCTTGATGAGGACCTGCGGTTTGGGGCGGTCCAGGTTGGAAATGACCATGCTGATGTACTTCGCCGTATCCTCGTCGGTTCGGACGACCAGTTTCCTGGATTCGGGGTCGGAGGAAAACATTGCGGAACCGATCTGGCCGCCGGCGGGATACTGAGGAAGCGTGCCACGCCCGAGGGCGCCGCCGCCGCCAAACCCGCCGCCGCCGCCGAAGCCGCCACCCCCAAAGCCGCCGCCGCCAAATTGGGCGAAGGCATCCAGCGCGCAGCCCAGTGCAAGGGCCAGAGCCAGGCAGAAGTGCCAGAAACGTATTGTCGTCATGAATGTCATAGGCTGATCCACTTCAGATTTCGGATTTCAGATTTCAAACTCAGAGCCACCGGACGATATCGACGGACTAAGGCCCGAAGTTGCCGCTGCCGAAGGTGGGCAAACCGCCTCCGGTCCCCCCGCGTCCGCCGCCGAAGTTGCCGCCCGTTCCAAGATTCCGCGTGGTGTTAAACTGCCGATTGTTCAAGGCGTTGTTATTCTGCTGCTGGGTCCGCCTCCGGCTGGACAACTGACTGTTGTTTCCGAGAAACATGTCGCTCAGGAGCTCTTCCACGTCCTGGATGTTCGCGTTCTCAACCGAGAAAACGAACACCTTCTCTTTCCGAGCCGGATCGGCGTCGAGTTCTTCGATCATCTGGGCGATTTGCGGCATGAGTTCCGCCGACGCGCTGACGATGAGGGAGCTGGTGCGCGCGTCCGGGACCGAGAGAACACGGCCCAGCTTCTTCATGCGTTCGCTCTGATTGGCCGTGCTGGCTGCGCCGCCCCGGCCGCCAAATCCGCCCCGGCCTCCTCCAAAGGGTCCGCCTCCCAGGAACTGAAATCCGCCCCGGCCGAATTGATTATTCTGGCTGCGGGTCTCATCCGGAAACAGCGCCCCCAATTGCTGGGCCATATAAGTCGGGTCGGCGTTCTTCAGACGGAACACGCGCAGCACGGTGAGGTCGTCCATGACGATGTCGATCTGCTTGATCATTTGTTCGATCGTCGGCAGGTACTCGTCAGGCGCACTGACCACGAGGGAGTTGGTGCGCTCATCGGCCACGGCCACGACTCTGGAAGCAGCCTGCCGCGCCTCGCTTGCGCCGCCCGCGCCTCCAGCGCGCCCGCCGAATCCGCCCGGGCCGCCGCCGCGGTCGCCTGGCCCGCCGCCAAAAGCGCCCCCGAACCCCCCGACTGTGTTGAAGAGTTGCTGGATCCGATCCCCCACCGCGCCGCCCCGGCCTTGATTTCTCTGCGTGGCCGACGTGTCGAACAATTCCTTGATCACATTCGCCAGGTCTTTCGCGTCCGCGTACTGGAGTTGGAAAACGCGAATCCCGGAAATGCTGGAGATTGAAGTGTCGAGCGCTTTGACGATTTCAACCATTCGTTTGACATCGGTTTGCGTCGCGGTGAGCACCAGCGCGTTGCCGCTCTGGTTGGCGGTCAAAGTCGCGTAATCCCGGAGCAGCGGCTGCAGGTCTCGCGTCATCTGCGTGGCGTCCGCGTAACGAATCGGAATCACCTGCGTGACCATCTGATCCGTCTTGGGAATCTCTTCGGGCTCTCTGCCTTGGACAACCGGGATGTCGCGTTTGCGCGCTTCTTCCAGGCTGACGATGGTCAAGGTCCGGCCATTGCGCAGCGCGGCCATGCCATTTTTCTTGAGGATCGTGTTGAGCAGGTCGTAGGCCTCGTCCTTGGTCAAGGGCTGGCCGCTCCAGACATCCACTTTGCCCTTCACGTCGGTCTCCGGAACGATGATGAAGCCGGCGGCTTTGCTCAGGTAATTCAAAACCTCTTCCAACGGCGCGCCGCGGAAATTGAGCCGAATGCCATTCCCGTTTGCCGCGTTGCCGTTGGCTGGCGTGGTTGCGGGTTTCTCGGCTGGAGCCGCGGCGTTTGCCGGAGCCGCTGCTGCCTTGTCTCCGGCAGGCTTGTCTGCCGCCGCCGGCTGCTCCTGGGCTGCCGCGGGCGGCGCCGGGGTTTGGGCAGGCGGCGCCGTTTCTTGAGCGAAAGCGATGAATGCTCCTGCCGCAAGGGTCAGGACCGCTGCACGAATCTTCGAGGTTTTCATTTGTTTAACTCCTGTTCCCGTTTTTGCATCAGTTTTTGTAGAATGTCGTCCGCAGGACCTGGATTGCCTGGTGCCTCGGCCGGTTTCGATTCCGGCGCCGCCTCCGTGACTGGTGCGGAAGGCGCGCTGCGTTCGCGCCCCCAGAAACTGCGATCCCGTCGAGTGTCTCCACCCGGACGCCGCAGGTCCGAGCCGAACCCACCACGATCCCGCCGGTTATCGGAACCGAAGCCCCGATCGCGTCCTCCCGATGCCGATGTCGAAGTTGAAGGAGCTGCTGAGGTCGAGGCGACCGCGCCAACAACCAGTTCCCATCTGCCTCCTTCTGGCCGCTTCATCTGAAGCCCCAGCGGCAGATCAATCTCCATCTCGCCGCTCAGCAGTTTGACCGAATCTTGCGTGATGCTCGTGATCTCGCAGTCGCCAATCGTCTCGCCTTCTTTCAACACTTTATTGTAGCCCGATTCCGTCCCGGCGAAAAAGGCAAAGTTGCCGTCTTCGTAGAGGAAGGTGCCGACCAGAGAGAACGCTTCGGTTCTGGGCGGGCGTTCGGTTCTAGGTGGCCGATTGGCTGTGCCCGGACGCCGGTTGGCGTTGAAGATATTCCGCTCCGCAACGATCTTGAATTCCGCGAAGCCCTGAAGTGAAGGCGCGTTGGTGGATTCGCCCGCCACCAATGCGGGTTCGGAGCGTGGCGCGTCCGTGCTCGCAGGCGCATTCGTGGATTCATTGGCGCCGAACGCCGTGGGGATCATGCAAGAAAGCAGCACGCACAAGAGAGCGCACAGAATGGCCGCGCGGGTGTCTTCCCATGAACCAACTCCTCGGGCCGCGGCCTTCAGGCCGCTTCCACGCCGAACTCCAAATTGCGCGCGGAAGCAGCCTAAAGGTTGAGGTCCGCGCGGTTTTCGGTTCGTGGGCCTTGGGCAGGTTCGTAAGGAACAGGAAGCTTCGCATGAACCATTCTTCCGGACCGCGGCCTTTAGGCCGCTTCGACGCTCGACTGCGGAGAGCGCGCGGAAGCAGCCTAAAGGCTGCGGTCCGCGCGTGAGAGAACACGCCACTCGGGTTGCGATCTCTGCCAGGTTCATTTTGAAAAGCGCCGCTTTCATCGTTCCTCCCGGGCAAGCTGCAATCCGCTGAACCGGACCGCGACGGAGATTTGCTGGCCGGCGGTATCGCGCGACGTGATTTCCACGCCCTCGATCTTCAGCGCCAGGGGATCTTTTTCGAGTTCGTAAAGAAAACGCGACACTGCTTCGATGCTGCCGCCGGCGGCGCCGCCCGCATCGGCCCGGCATTCCAGCGTCGCAAAATCTTCGTCGGTCCGTTTCCACTGCGGCTTGATGGAGGTCAACCCGATCTGGCTTTCCTGCTGCCAGCGGACGACCGCCTGAAGCACGTCGTTTTCCGCTTTGGATACATCGGCCGGCAGCGAGCGTTTCTTCATATCGTCCCAGCGCTCGCGGATGGAGCGTTCGCTTCGGAGCAAACCTTCGCCTTTGTTGATGGAGCGATTCAACTCCGTGATCCGAGTGTTCTTGTCATTCCAGGTCCGCACCAGCGGGGGGTAAACGAGCCGGTCCCCGGCCAGAATGGCCACGGCGGCAATGGCGCCGATCGTCAGAAGTTTTTCGCGGTTCCTAATTTTCATGAGATCCTTCCCGCCAGCGCAAGTCGAAGGAAAACTGCAACGGCGAATTCCCGCGGATCTGGCCCAGCTTCAGGTCTGCCACTTCTTTGGCGCCGCGCAACCGTTCGAGCACTTTCAACAACGATTCGCGGTCCTTGGCCTGGCCGGAACAGGAGACTGTGGAAAGGTCTTTGATCTCCACCGTTTTCGCGGTAACCGCGCCGTCGAGCGGAAACGCTTCCGTCAGCTTGCGCACGATGACGAGCGTGCGCGCGGTGTTGTCGAACCACGGGCGGAACTTTCGGATGCGTTGCTGCAAATCTTCGAGCTCCGTCACTTGAGGTTGAATCGCTTTCCAGCGCGACTCCAGGCCGGACAACCGGACCTGCTGCCACAGGAAGGTTCCGGCGATCAAAACCACGGTCGCGCCCGCCAGCGCGCCCCACGACACCATCTTCCGCGAGGCAAAACGCGCGGTGAACTGCGTCCACGGACTCACCCGGGGCGGCAGAAATTCGAATCCGCCCGGCTTGCCCACGATGTATCGGGCCGCCATGCCGAGCGCGGGGGAGAGACCCTTGTCAGAAGTGACCGGCACCGGAAATCCATTCACGGGCTGGGCGGTGCCCAGGCCAATCTCCAGGCCCATGGTGTCCAGACGCTCCTGAAGTTCCTTCACCAGGCGCTGCGCCAGTTCGGGGCGGCCGAACACCTTGATTTTGCGCACGGTCTCGCGCAGTTCCCTGGGCAATTGCCCCAGGGTGATCTTGATTTCCCGCGCGATGAGGTCGGCGTCGATGTCGCGTTCGAAACCGTTGGCTTCAATGGCGCCTTCCAGCGAGCGCAGTGCCGCGACGCCGCCACCGGAGGACACCTGGAGTTCAACGCTACTTTCGCCCACCACGAGCGCGAGCAAGCCGAAGGCGGGATCTTTGCCGAGGTCCTGCAATGCGGAGATGCCCAAAGAAAAACTCAGCGGCTTGAGTTGCGCGGCCCGCAGCGCCCGCTCCAGAAGCGTCAGGTGATTCCGCGGTATGGCCACGATCGTCGCGTATTGATCCCCGTTCGGAGCGCGAAATCGTGAAATCGAGATGAACAAATCTTCGGGCGCGTACGGAAATCCCTTTTCCGCTTCGATGGTGAGAAAGTCCGCGACGTCCGCTTCGGGAATGGCCGGGATCTTGGTCTGCAAAGTCAGCGCCCAGTTCAACGGCACGGAGACCGCGCACGGCTTCACGCGCACGCCGGCCTCATTCAAATGATTGCGGATTTCGCGCCCGACCAATTCGGGATCGTTCGTCAGCGGGTCCAGCGAAAGCGAAGTTTGAAAGGATCGGTGCACTTGAACGGCTCCATTGAGCCGGCGCAGCACCACGCCCTCGATCCGGCTCTTGTCGAGCGTCAACCCCATCAACGCAGAGGGCGGTTTGTTTTTAGTGAGGGAAATCATCGGATTCGTTTCATCGCATTCTCGTGGTAATTCCGGTCTCTTTCGCTTGCGCCAGTTCCTGCCGCACGAGCGGGCCGAGCGCCCAACCCAGCCGGCCCAGATCGCGGCGGTAGATGATTTTCGGAGCGCCTTCGCTGGTATCGAACACAAACGCCGTCCGCCGATAGCCGCGTCCGTGGTGGCCCACCGCCGCGATGTCGGCGGTGAACTGGTAGCTCCGGGACGTCAGGTAAGGCCCGGCCTGAATTGCGCTCGCCTGGTCCAGGATCTCGGCGACCCACGCCAGGCTGGTCAAAACGGCGCTCTGAGATTGCCGGTAGTCCACGACTTGTTGCGCCTTATCCCAGCCGATGCCCGGGACACAAGCCAGCACCTCGACGGGCGCTGTGTTCACGTTGATCAGTCCTTCGATCACCGCGGCGTTGGTCGTGGTCAGGTCGCCTTCGATCTCGGCAAACTCCTCTGCCGTCATCCCGCTGCGCAGGAAAAATTCGAGCACGCTCCGATTGGTCGCGCTCGCGACGCGCTGCTGAATTGCATTCACGCGGGCCTGGTCGAACTTTTCCTGGAGCAATTCGGCGAGGTTCGTCCCGCCGCCGCTGACATTCACGCGCGGCGAGCCGTTGGTGCGCGTGTTTGCTTCCAGGCTGAAGATCGTGACAAATTCCAGAATTCCCGGATCCAGCTTGCCGTCGCGGTTATCCACGGGCCACGACAAGTCGCCGTCGTTCTCGTTCGGGTCGAGAATCCCGTTCCGGTTGTAGTCCTCGCCGTAAAGAATTTCCGGGTCCGCGCCGAACAGGAGCCGCAGTTCCTCGATCGATTCGAATCGCGCGTTCTTGCTCTGGTAAGGCGGATTGAGGCGCGAGTAAGTTTCCGTCTCCGCGCCGTCCTGCGAAGGGTTGGTGTCTTCGTCGCGCCAATCGATGATCGCGGCCGCCAGTTGCGGTGTCATGCGCGGGAGGTTCTGAAGCATCTCCAGCGTCGCCGTGTTGAGGTTCAACTTGGAGGCTTCATCGATCAATCCGAAGCGCGGGGTTTCGTTCCGGTCTAGTTGCATGGACACGTTGGTGCGCCCGATCAGCCAGTAAAGGGATTCGCCTACGGGCACGTTCTCGACGTCGTACCATTGGAGTTCCGGGAACTGGCCCGGCTGGGTGAGGTTAGTCAGAGCGTAGGCCACATACCGGGCCGCGCCTTCGATCGCTTGCTCAGCTTCGACGCCCGCGGTGTGATTGTCCGACGCGCGGAATTCAAACAGCATGGAATGGCCGAAGTAGAGCGCCGTGCTCACCAACCCGAACGTGATCCAGAGCACGATGATGAGAACTGAGGCGTGTTCGGGCGACATTGGGGAGCACACGCGCCCTCGCGTGTCCCGACCGGCGCCTCGCCGGTCGAAACCCACACGTCGGGCGGTCTCGTAGCGATGGCTTCTTCGGAGGAAACTCAGAGGCCGGCGAGGGCGCCGACCACTGCACGCGAGGGCGCGTGCGCTCCCCAATTGAAGCGGACGGAAACAACGAACGGTTTTCACCGCCCACCTCCTCGTCCGCCGCCGCCGCTTCCTCCGCGCTGACCGCCGGAAGAAGGGTTGGAAGCCGGGGGCGTGGTTGCACCGCCGCGCCCGGTGTTCTGATTGCCGCCGCTCGTGTTCTGATTGCCGCCGCTCGTGTTCTGATTGCCGCCCGGCGTTGTATTCCCGCGGCTTGTAACTTGCGCCGAACTGTTCGTGCTGGCGGACGCGAGTTGGTTGGTTCGCGCTTCCGCCACGATGGGCACGACCAATTGAATCGGCGGTTTGCGCAGACGCTCATCGCGGCCCACGGCGGCGAATTCGATCAGGATTTTGACCGCTTGCGGCAATGCGTTGGTTTGACTCTGGCCCTCGGTCGTTTGGAAGGACGTCTGCATTGTGGCAAGGTCCCACGTGTACAACCACGACAGACCGTCGTAGAACAGGAATTCGATCCGCTCCACGCCGTCGAGCAGCGGCTGTTCGACCGGCATATCTTCCATCACGGGCAAAAGATTGCGCGTGACCGCGCGCACGAGTTCCTTGCCCCATTGGTTGGTCGAGTAAAGAGGGTTCCGCAGATAGTACGACACCTTCTGGATCTCCGGCCAGGGTTCGATTTGTGTCTGATTGAACAGAACGAAGTTCGAGTCATCCGTGACACCGGTTGTGGTGCAGAATTGCAGACCGGAACTGGAATCGACCCCGCCCTGGCTCAGCATCGTGTTGTTGAACATGCTGCTCTGGATGCCGCCGGTGAACGTCCTGGCCAGCGTCCCTCCCGGCGGAAGCACCGAGCGCAGGTCGTTCTTGATCACAGAAACGGCGCGGTTCACTGGAATGGAATCCTCCACGATCCGCGAAGTCGCCGCGCGCAAACGCAGCCCGCTGAAGAAAACAACATTGATCGCCAGGATCACGACGGAAAACACGGCGACAGCCAGGAGCAATTCCAGCAGGGTGAAAGCGTTTCGGGGGAGCGCACGCGCCCCGCGTGCTGCAGTCGGCGCCCTCGCCGACCACCGTGTTTCGCTCGAACAGGTCATCATCAAGGCATCGATCGACGCGTTCATTCCGACCGGCGAGGCCCCGGTCGGAACACGCGAGGGCGCGTGTGCTCCCCTGCATTGTTGACTTCCCCGTGTCACATTCACAGCGGCGGCGCCAGGGTGCTCAGCACGACCCGATATTCTTTGTTTTGCACTTCGTAAGTGACCTCGACCGAAACCAGCCGCATCGTTTCGCGGCCCCAAGGCTCGCTTTGCACGCGCCAGCGGTATCCCGGCCACTCCGGGCTGAAGGTTCCGCTTTGCGCAGAATTGTACCAGTTTTTCGTCACAATCAGTTCATTGAGCAAACTGTCGGCCAACTGCGTCGCCACGCCTTTCCGCTGGGCCACCACGCCCGCGCGGTTCGCGATGCGCAAACCCTCGACCGCGGCCGGAATGACAATCGCCATGATCACCAGCGCCGCCAGGACTTCAGCGAGCGTAAAGCCGGCCCGGGCCCGCGAGACTGGTCTCCAGGGAGAGCCTTTGCCACGCGTTGGTTTGATCCACAATTTCATATCGAGTGTTGTCCCACGACTGCGCGATCCAGACCGTGTGCGGTTCGCGCCGTTTTTCAGGGTCTTCCTGCAAAAGCTTCAGCACGCGCAGGGCCGCTTCATCAATCGAACCGTCCGGCAGAAAACGGATCGTCACCACGCGCCCGTTGGTGCGGCTGTCGCTGCCTTCCAGTTCGAAGCGAAGATTCTGTGCCAGGCGAAAGGTCGGTTGCGTGGCAGCGCCTTTCTCATAGCCTTGCCGGGCCGGCGCCGCGGAATCCGGCTGCAGCGGGTCCAGATTGAATCCGTCTGGCTGGCGGACACCGTAGGTTCCCTCCACCTGATCCATCCACAACATCATGGGAACGCCCTCGGAGACAGCCTGGCTTTGGCCGTAGCGCGCCAGAGCCACGAAGCGTCGCGCTTCGGATTCCAGCTTGCGCCCGCGAAAGAAGTTGGGAAGCGAGGGCGCGGCAATCGCGATCACGACCGCCAGCAACGCCATGACCAGAATGAACTCGATCAGGGTAAATCCCCGTCCACCCCCTCGTGCCGATCTGCAAGCTTGCGGTATCGCCCGACATTGTAAGCCGCGACGATTTGGCTGGAGCGCGGCTCCACCGCGCTGCGCCGTAGCGCAGAGTTGCACTCTGCCGTATCGCCGATTTGAAATCGGCGCGGCTCCGGCAAGTTGCCGAACGCCCGACTTTGCCGGGCGCTTGCGGAATGCAATTCCGCGGTACAGCAGATTGCAAATCTGCGCTACGGTCTGGCGTCGCTGCTTGTCGTGCAACCCACACCGCAGAATTCGTGCTGCATTCGGCGGCAATGTACGATCCACTCGCATCGATCGTTCGCCTTAGCGTTTCCGATTCTGCCCCTGCGAATCCCAGTTGGTGATGTCGTCCTCGTTGCCCGTGCGGCCGTCCGGTCCGCCCGACGCAATATCGAAGCTGTCTTCGTTGTGCCGGCCCGGACACTCATAGACGTAAGGATTTCTCCACGGATCCACGGGGATATCTTTGAGGTACGGTCCGCGCCAATTCTGAGCGTCCTTCGGCGCCTGAACCAGGTCCATCAGACCGTCTTTGCCTTTCGGATAATAGCCGTTATCAACCTCGAAGGCGTTAAGGGCCACTTCGAAGTTGGCGATTTGCGTTTGCGCGGCTGTGATTCGCGCCTGTTCGGTTCGCCCCGCGAACTTGGGAACCACGATGGCCGCCAGCGTGCCGAGAATCACCAGCACCAGCAGCAGTTCCACCAGAGTAAACCCCTGTTGCACAGAGTGACGGTTAGTTCGGGAGTTCCGGGTTTGATTGAGCGCGGCCGGGTTCATGCACGTCCCGTTCCCCCTCACCCTGGCCCTCTCCCTCAGGGAGAGGGAACTGCGCTTGGGACGCCGTGGAACTTCGATCCCCTCAAGACCTGCTGCCGATGTCGCCGTGTTCTCCCTTTCCCCAAGGGAGAGGGAGCTATTTTTTCCAACGCAGGAATGGTCCTCGAATGGTGAATTGAACCACGGGCCAGGAAATGTTCTCCCTCTCCCCTGGGGAGAGGGCCGGGGTGAGGGGAACGGAGCCGTCGGACTGAATAGATACGGCTTAGCATAGAGGGCTGTCCTGCAGAAAGCCCATTCAAAATCCTTGTTCTGCGTGTTCAGTTTCATAAATCTCATCCGTTGTTTCTCACTTAATGTAATCTTGGATCGTAAAGATCGGGATCACCATGCCGATGAAGATGGTCCCGATGAAAGCCGCGATGAAGAACAGCATGAGCGGTTCCGCGAACGCGACCGCCGTCTTCAATTGCCGGTCCAGATCCGCTTCGGTCACGTTCGCCAACCGCACGAGCTCTTGGTCCAGCCGCCCGCTTTCCTCGGCCACGGAAACCATTTCCAGGACCGATCCGGTGAAAAGCTCTTTGCAATCGGAAAGGCTCGGCCCCAGCGCATCGCCTTCCTTCACGCGCTCGATGGAATTGGAAACGGCATCGACGAGAATCTGGTTGCCGATGGATTTGCGCGCCACGTTCAGCCCGTTGATCAACGGCACGCCCGCGCCCAGCAACGTGCCGAGCATCCGGCAAAAACGCGCCATGGCGAATTGCGCCAGCAACGGTCCGATGACAGGCGCCTGCAAAATCCAGCGTTCCCACGTGCGCCGCCCTTGTTCGGACGTGAGCCACGTTCTCACGAGATACGCCCCCAAACCCAGACCGAGGGCAACGTACAATCCGTAGGCGCGCACGACGTGGCTGATGGTCACGATGACTTGCGTGAGCAGCGGCAGCGCAGCGCCGAACCCGGAGAAAATCGCCTGGAATCGCGGGATGAAGAAAACAAGCAGAAACACCAGCACGCCGAGCGCAAGCACCAGCAGGATGCTCGGATAAAGCAACGCCGTCAGGACCTTTGCCCGCAATTCCTTCTCCCGCGCTTGAAAGTCCGCGATCTGCGCCAGCACCAAATCCAGAAAGCCGCCGGTCTCGCCCGCTTGCACCATCGCCACATAAACGCGCGGGAAGGTCTCCGGCGACTTGGCCATCGCGTCGGCGAGCGACATGCCATCGATCACCAAGTCGTGGATTTCTTTCCATTTTTCTTTGGCCGCGGGCGCAGTGGCTTCTTTGTGGAGGATGACGAGCGCGCGGCTGAGCGGCACTCCCGCGGCCAGCAAGCTGGAGAGCAAGCGCGTGAAATTCTCCAGCATTCGTCCCGTGACTTTGCCCGACTTCCACAATCCGGGCGCGGCCGTAGAAGCGATCTGTGCTTCCGGCTTCCCGTTGGCACGCTCCGCCAGGCTGATGGGCCGCAAGCCGCGGCCTTCGATCTGGCGGAAGGCTTCCTGCCGTCCGCCGGCCTCGACTCGGCCTTCGGCAATCGTGCCGTCGGACTGAAGGGCTCTATATTGAAACAGCGGCATAGTTTCGCGCCTTCGACAATTCTGAATTCCTGGGTGGTTCCGAGTCCCCTTTCCGCCCACCCCGGCCCTCTCCCCCGGGGAGAGGGAGCATTCTATCCTGCGCTGGAATGGGCCCACGCTCCCGGATCAAGCTGAGATCGCGACCGGCGAACCCTCTCCTGGGGGAGAGGGCCAGGGGAAAGGACGCGTCGTCCGGTCTGACGCGCGGGAATCCTGACCACACACGGAACAAATAACCGGCGCCTCGCCGGTCGAGAACATGCGTGCATTCAAAGGCCCGGCCGATTGCAGATCGGCGATACTGTAGGTTGCAAACCTGCGCTACGGCTCCTGGAATCTTGCGGTTCGGCATGCTCTACTTGGCTTCCTCCGTCTCCGGTTCAGAAAGCCCATTCAGCGCCTGGTCTTTGGTCACGCGCAGCACTTCTTCAGGTGTCGTCACGCCTTCGCAAACCAGCCGCCAGCCATCCTCCGCGAGCGTGCGCATTCCGCTGCGCCGGGCGACCGCGCCGATTTCGCCGCTCGAACAGGATTTGAGGATCATCTGCCGGATATCGTAATTCAAATCCATCATCTCGAAGATGGCGTGGCGTCCGAAATAACCGGTCTGCCGGCATTCGCGGCAACCGACCGCCCGGAGAATCGTCGCGCCCTGCAAGGAATCCACCTGTTCCTTGAAGGCCTGCGCCGTCTGCGAAGGATCTTCCTCTTTGCACTGCGGGCACAGCACGCGCACCAACCGCTGCGCTAAAACGCCTTCCAACGAGGACGCGACCAGATACGGCTCGACGCCCATATCGACCAACCGCGTCAGCGCGCCGGGCGCGTCGTTCGTGTGCAACGTCGAGAAAACAAGGTGGCCCGTGAGCGACGCCTGGACCGCGATCTGCGCGGTCTCGCGGTCGCGAATTTCGCCGACCAGAATCACGTCCGGGTCATGCCGCAGAATCGAGCGCAAGCCGCGCGCAAAGGTGAGACCGGATTTCTCGGACACCTGGATCTGGTTGACGCCCTTCAATTGGTATTCGATCGGGTCTTCAATCGTGATGATCTTGCGGACCGAGTCGTTGATTTCGCTCAACGCGGTGTAAAGCGTCGTGGTTTTGCCACTGCCGGTCGGGCCGGTGACAAGGATGATTCCGTGCGGCAAACCCAGCATTTTTCGGAACAGCTTGAGTTCGCGCTTGTCCATCCCCAATTCGGGCATGCCCAGCAGCGTGGCGTCCTGGCGCAACAGACGCATCACGACCGCTTCGCCGTGGAGCATCGGAATGACCGAAACGCGGATATCGACTTCGCTGTTGTCCAGGCGGATTTTGATGCGCCCGTCCTGGGGCAGCCGTTTTTCCGCGATGTTGAGGTGGCTCAGAATCTTGACGCGCGACACGATGGCGGGCTGGAAACGCTTGACCTGCGACGGCACGGGCACTTCCTGCAGCACGCCGTCAATGCGGTAGCGAATCCGCAACTCATCCTCGAACGGCTCAAGATGAATATCGGACGCGCGGAGTTCGATCGCATCCCGCAACACCTGGTTCACGAACCGGATGATGGACGCGTCCTCGGCGGCGGTGTCCAGGTTGGTATCCTCGTCGCGATCTTCATCCACGACCTGGAACGAAGCTTCTTCGCCGAGGGTATCGATGGTATCGGCGCCGACGCCGAGCCGTTTCTTCATTTCCCGCTGGATGGCTTCGCGCGGCGCCAGGACGGGCTTGAGCTTCAAACCGGTCAATGTTTTCAGCGTGTCGAGCCCTTGCGTGGCAAAGAGCCGGCTCGTGGCTACCTCGACCGTCCCATTGATTCGCTTGAGCGGAAGCACCTCCTCCTTGAGAAGCACACGGGCCGGAAAAAGCGAGAGAAGCTGGCGATCCAGCTCGACGTCTTCCAAATTAGTGAAGGACAAATCGTATTCCTCGGCCAGCCAGCGCAGGACGTCTTCTTCGGTTTGGATCGCAGACGCGGAGCCGTTCCGGCATTGGCGGGCCAGCGCCTCGGCGTCCATGGACGACAGTTGCTTGGCTTCGACCATTTTCTCCAGCAACTCTTTGATCGTCGGGCCTTGAACTTCCGCGGAATCCTGGGTCGAACCGGTGGACGAGGTTTTTGGCATGGCGTGGAAATGATTGGGCCGAGCGGGCGGCAACGGCTGCCACCCGTTCGGTTTTGGTTACGGCTTTGAGTTACGACTTCTCAATCGGTTTGAAACGCTAGTTGAGCAGGCCCGCCAACACGAGCTGGGCTTCTTGTTTCGGCGTCACAACCTTGCGAAGTTTCTCGCGGGCTTCTGTATATTCGCTTTCCTTTTTCTTGCGGGCTTCCCGATACGCCTCGAGCTTGGCCTTAACCTCGGCAGGCGTGCCGGACTCTACGGCCTTCTGCAGCGCTTCGACTTCAGCCGGAGGCGGTCCGCCAAAACCAAATCCGCCGCCGCCACCGCCGCCTCGGCCGCCGCCGCGTCCGAAAGCGAAGCCGCCGCGGTTGAAGGCCGCCGTTTCCCGTTGCTTGGTTTGGACACCTTCGATCAGCGGTTGCACGGCCTTGAATTCCTCAGCGGTCATGCCGAGTTGCTCCTGGTAGCGTTCCATTATGCGCTGGCGCATTTCTTCGGGATCGAAACCCCCGCGTTGCGCCATCACGCTGGTCGCTCCTCCGAGCATCGCGCTGGCGACGCCTGCCAATACGAGTGATTTAACGAATCTTTTCATGTGATTATCCGACATCTGGTGTTTTGTTTTAGTTTCCCTGGCGCCAAAGCGCCGCCCAGGTGCTTTGCTTGCCACGGTTTGACTACACTTAAGCACCTGAGGTGCCATCACGGAATTCACGCCTTAAACCGTTCATTTCGAGAAGGGTTGCGCACTTTCTTCTCAAACCGCCACTTGGCTGTGCGCAGATTTTGCGCGCTTGACTCTTCGGAGACCCTGCCTACTATGCGTTATGAATGGCACGCAGCGTTGGAACGTCCAACAAACGGCGAGAGAGAAACGGCCGTCAGAACCCGCCTACTTCTAAAAAAGCATATGAAACTCCTTTCCTGGATGATCGCGCTTGCGGCGGTCCTGGCTTGGCAAACCCAAGCCGCTGATCCCATCCAAACGGCAAAACCCGGCACTACCATCAAGATCGACTCGGGAAATAAGGCGCTTGATGAAGCCAATCAAGCCGCTGACCAGGCGAACAAAGACGCCGCAGAAGCGGTGAAATATGCGTCGGACGCCGCGAAAGCGACCGCCGTAGCCACGGCAACCAAAGAAGCGAAAAAGGCGGCCGAGGAGTCCAGGAAAGCCGCTGACCAGGCGAAGCACTCAGCCGCCGAAGCGCGCAAACACGCCCTCGCCAAAGCCACGGACGCCGCCAAGAAGGCGGCCTATGTGACCAAGAAAGCCGCAGAAACTGCCAAGAAAGCCGCCGCCGATGCGATGGGAACCGCCGCTTCAACCTCAGTCCGCAAGCCGGTTGAAAAACCCGCGACAACCACTCCGCCTCCTGCGCCCACCAAGCCCAAGCCCTCCAACTGAGTCGGACTCACCTCAGACCAGTCCCAGCGTGCTCGGACTGGGAGACGCCCCGCAGAATACAATTCTGCGATACGGCAGAGTGCAACTCTGCGCTACGAGCTTTGTCGTCCATCCCGCGGACCAGCAGTAACTGGGGGGGATACAAACGTGTGGAACGTGTGGATTTTCCATTTGACGCGGTGTCAGGTCGCGGTTACTAGTCTCCCCGTGAATCGCATCGGAAACAACCTGCTGGCGCTGCGGCTGGCCCTGCTGTGCGGGGCGGCAGTCGGGTTGTAACGCGATTCAGAACCAGCTTTCCACCCCACTGCCGAACCCGGCAGTGGGGTTTTTGTTTTCTTGACGACCCTTAAACCCCTCACGGAAAAACCAAAGCTATGAAAAACAAACATATCCTCATCTTCGACACCACGCTCCGCGACGGCGAGCAGTGCCCCGGCGCTTCCATGAACTTGCGCGAGAAACTGGAAGTCGCCCGCCAGCTCGCTCGCCTGAAGGTCGATGTGATCGAAGCCGGATTTCCGGTGATCAGCGAGGGAGACTTCGAATCGGTCCAATCCATCGCCAAAGAGATCAAGGGACCCATCATCGCCGGGTTGGCCCGCTGTGTGGCGAAGGACATCGACGCCGCCGGCGCCGCCGTCAAACCCGCTGGCCGCCGGGCGCGCATTCATGTTTTTCTGGCCACGTCTAAGATCCATCGAGAATTCAAACTCGGCAAAGCGCAGCACGAAATTCTTCGCCTCGCAGTCGAAGGCGTGAAGCGCGCCAAATCGTACGTCGATGACGTGGAGTTTTCTCCCGAAGACGGTTCCCGGACCGAGCCAGAGTTTTTGATCCAGGTGTGCAAAGCCGCCATCGCCGCCGGCGCGACCACGCTCAACATCCCGGACACGGTCGGCTGGGCGGTGCCGGAACAATATGCCGCGTTGATTGGGCGTCTTTACGACGAGGTTCGAGAATTCCAAACCGGGCAAGCCATCATCAGCGTGCATTGTCACGACGATTTGGGTTTGGCCGTCGCCAATTCGCTCGCGGCGGTCAAGGCGGGCGCGCGACAGGTCGAATGCACCGTGAATGGCATCGGCGAGCGCGCCGGCAATGCGGCATTGGAGGAAATCGTGATGGCGATCAAAACGCGGCGCGATTTCTTTGGCGGCGTCCATTGCGGAGTCAACACGCGGGAGATTGTGAAGTCGTCCCGGTTGGTTTCGCGCATGTGCGGCCTGGTGGTGCAACGCAGCAAGGCGATCGTTGGCGAAAACGCTTTCGCCCACGCCAGCGGCATTCACCAGGACGGCATTCTCAAGAAACGCGAAACCTACGAAATCATGGATCCGCAGGAAGTGGGCTGGGGACATACGGATTTGCCGTTGACCAAGCACAGTGGCCGCGCGGCCGTCGCCGCGCGCTTGCGGCATCTTGGCTTCAAAATGACCGACGCGGACGTCAGCGCGATCTTTGCGCGCTTCAAAGAAGTCGGGGACAAGAAGAAGTTCGTCTATGACGATGATTTGACCGCGCTGGTCGAAGGGCACATCACTGAAGTGC
Organism: Verrucomicrobiota bacterium; assembly: GCA_016871535.1. Taxonomy (NCBI): domain Bacteria; kingdom Pseudomonadati; phylum Verrucomicrobiota; species Verrucomicrobiota bacterium. The sequence continues at coordinate 19,696 of VHCZ01000015.1, read as the reverse complement.
CGGAGACGTGGTCGCTGGATTACCTCAGCGTCACCAGCGGCAGCCAGACGGTCCCGACCGCCACGGTCCGCTTGAAGCGGCGCAACGGCCAAAAGACGGGCGACGAAGTCTTGCAAGACGCCGGGATTGGCGATGGACCGGTCGATGCCACGCTGAAAGCGGTGGATCGCCTCACCAAGACGCGCGGCAGGCTGATCGATTACTCCTTGCGCGCCGTGTCTCAAGGCAAGGACGCGTTGGGCGAAGTAACCGTGAAGGTGGATTTCGGCGACGGCGAACTGGTCACGGGCAAAGGCGCGAGCACGGACGTGATCGAAGCCAGCGCGCGCGCGTATCTCAATGCGGTGAATCGCTTCCTGTGCAGCAATCCCGAGAAGGCCCGCAAACCGCCGCAGCCGTGAGTACACTGCCACCGAAATTTGACAGGAATCGGAGCCTCGTGACCTTGGCTGCTCCCTAAAGATTTTTCTTCTAAGAAAATTCCTCCCCGCCCGTTAACAAAGTGTGACAGGCTTGCGTCCAACTCCACGAAGCCAATGAGCAACAACGGGCATCTGAGCAAAAGCGAGTGGGTCAGCCAGATTATCGATCAACACGAAAGCTCGCTCATGCGGTATGCCTGGCTCACCGGTGATCCGGACCAGGCGCGTGACGTGGTCCAAGATACTTTTCTGCGCCTCTGCGCCGAAGATCCGGATGACGTGCAGACTTACGTCGTCGAATGGCTCTTCACGGTCTGCCGTCATCGCGCGGTGGATCTTGGCCGAAAGGAGAATCGCATGAAACCGCTGGCCGAACTTGAAACCGCGTCCCAGGCAAGCGACGAACCTTCCCCTGCTCTCGCGGCGGAGCGGGCGGACGCGGCGAACCACGTCTTGCAGGCGCTCCATGGTTTGCCGGCGAATCAGCAGGAGGTCGTCAGGCTGAAATTCCAGTGCGGCCTGAGTTACAAAGAAATCAGCCGAGTCACAAACCTGACCGTGACGAACGTGGGCTTTCTCCTGCACAGCGCTCTGAAAACCTTGCGGCGCGAACTCAGAACGGAGTTCGGCCTGAACAAAGTTCACTGAGGTCTTAGAGCGTGTCCGAAAATTCCGCGGGGTCCTGTTTTCGCGCCAAAGGCCGGATGGCGAGGCGCAACGAAGGAGAATATCCTCCCTGGATCTTCGACTGAGGAGCAACGAAGCCAGGCGGCCTTTGGCGCGAAAACCCTCCGGGCGGCGGGTCTTTTGTCCGTGGCCTGCGTTGGCTCGGTCCTTACAGCCCGCGTTGGGGATGCTCGGACCTCGCCGCCTTGGCCACAGCCAAAATCCCTCGCCGCAGGACCCCGCGCAATTTTCGGACACGCTCTTATGAAAATTGATCCCGATGATCCCCATTTGACGGCCTACGCGCTCGGCGAACTCGACGAGCCGGCGCGCGCGGAAGTCGAACTGGCGCTCGAGGAATCCGCCGAGTGGCGCCAGGCCGTTGAGGAAGTCCAGCAAGCGGCGGCTCTCCTGGCGCAGGAACTCGGACAAGAAACTTGCGTGGGTCTTTCCGACGAGCAGCGGCAGACCATTAGCGAGGCGGTGGACCCGGAAGCAACGGTCGCGGGCGTAGAGGAGGAACCGGAAGTCGGGGTCCGCGGGCCGTGGAACCGGTTCGTTTCGTGGGGTGGGCTGGCGGCTGCCGCGTGCCTGGTCTTGCTGGTTGCGGGTTCGTTTTTACTTCCCGCACTGTCAAAGGCCAAGGCCAAGGCGCAACGCATAACCCTGCTGGACTCCAGACCGGCCCGCGATCCCCAGCCTGCGGATGCAGGGGCCAGAGTCGAACTCACCCCCACGTCCTCGTCCGGCGACAGCCGCGCATCAGCGCCAAGCCAGGGTCCGGCGACACCCGCTGAAGATAGTCGATCTTACCATTTCAAAATGGATCAGAATCTCTTGAAGCGTTACGGGCTAGTGCGGGAGGTTGAACGTGCGCAAAGCGCTGAACCGGCTCAATTGACCGAGCAAGGCGCGCTGTCGTCCGCTCGCGAGACTCTCGTTGCTGAGAACCGTCCGGCGACTTCCCGAGGAATGTCCCCCGAAATGATGCGTCGTTACGGCCTGGCTCCGTCCGGACCGCTCGCCGATCCGTACGCGCGCTCTGGGCGGCCCGATTCCACGCCGGTGCGCCGTTATGGTTATTCGGGTGCCAATGGCGCCGAGTCCATCCGCTCGGCTCCGGGCAATACCGCGACGTATCCGTATTATCCGGAGAATCCGTTTCAGACGGCTCTGGAGAATCCGATCTCGACCTTCTCGCTGGATGTCGATACGGCATCGTACGCGAACATCCTTCGATTCCTCAACCAAGGCCAGTTGCCGCCGGGGGACGCGGTGCGGATCGAGGAAATGATCAATTACTTCACCTATGCCTATCCCGCGCCTAAAGGCAACGAGCCGTTCGCGGTGAGCCTGGAAACGGCGGGTTGCCCCTGGAATTCCGGGCACCGGTTGATCTCCGTGGGCTTGAAAGCGCGGGCACTTACTCCCGGCAAACGGCCACCGAGCAATCTGGTTTTCCTGATCGACGTGTCCGGTTCCATGCGGCCGCCCGAACGCCTGCCGCTGCTCAAGCAAGCGCTGCGGCTCTTGACCAAGAGATTGTCGGAGCACGATCGCGTCGCCATCGTCGTCTATGCGAACAATTCCGGGGTCCCGCTGCCTTCCACTTCGGGCGCGGACAAAGAACAAATCCTGGCCGTGATCGACCGGCTCGAAGCGAACGGCTCGACGAATGGCGGCGAGGGCATTCAACAGGCCTACGCCATGGCGGCGCGCCATTTCATCCCGAACGGTGTCAACCGTGTCATCCTGTGCACGGACGGCGATTTCAACGTCGGGATCACAGATCAAACGGCGCTGGTCCGTCTCTTGCAGGACAAAGCGCGGAGCGGAGTTTTTCTGAGCGCCGTGGGGGTCGGCACAGACAATTACAAAGACGCGCTGCTGCAAAAGCTCGCGGACAAAGGCAACGGGAATTACCATTACCTCGATTCGATTGAAGAAGCGCAGAAGGTGTTGCTGGACCAAATGAACAGCACGCTCGTCGCGGTCGCCAAGGATGTAAAAGTCCAGATCGAGTTCAACCCGGCGCAAGTCAGCCAGTATCGCTTGATCGGTTACGAGAAGCGGTTGTTGCGGACGGAGGACTTCAACAACGACGCCAAGGACGCCGGCGAGGTCGGAGCCGGCCACGCGGTCACCGCGTTGTATGAAGTGGTGCCCGCGGGCGCCTCCGAGAACCGCGCGGCCACCGACAATCTGAAGTATCAATCCGGCCCACGGTTTCAAATCCGAGTGGCAAATGCCGAGCGCGAACTGTTGACGCTGAAACTGCGTTACAAAAGGCCCGAGGCGAACGAGAGCCAATTGCTGGAATTTACCGCCGCGGACAGCGAAGCGAGCTTTGGCCAGGCTTCGCCCGATTTCAAATTCGCCGCCGCGGTGGCGGGCTTTGGCTTGATCCTTCGCGATTCCAGCTTTAAAGGCGCCGCGAACTTCGACAGCATTCTGGAACTTGCCCAGGAAGGGAAAGGCGCGGACGAAGAAGGCTACCGCCCCGAATTTGTCAACCTGGTGAAGAAGGCCAAAGCGATTGCAGGCACGCGCATGGTCCCGGTCTTCTCACAACGCGGCGAAACGCCTCCGGCGGCGCCCGCAGAGCATCTGAACTGGATTCGCAGGGGCGCGACCCAGAACGCGTCGATGACAACGCCATCCAAAGCCGTCCGAAATCCCAAATTGCCCGTGCCGCTGACCCGCGAGCAAGTGGCCTTCGTGGCGGGAGATCCAAGCAGACCAGGCGACGCCGACAGATTTGTGGTGGTGAGCGCCAATGGCGAAATCCTGGGCGAAATCCTGGACGAAGCCCGATCCGATAAGATCGTCGTCAATCTCTCCGGAACCTCCGCCACGCGGTTTGCCGTGGCTCGGATTTAGGTTCTCGGCGATCACCCGGAACTGATTCGGCGGGTGAACTTCAATCGAGAGCGCTTAATGGATGTTGCAGTGGGCGCGCTTTCGAGTCTGACGTTGAACGACGTGGAGAAACCTGGCTTTCGGAATCTCCTGCGACAGCAATTGCTGGGGCTTTTCAATGACGTGCTGGGACACGGAACGATTCAGGAAGTGATTATCACGGAATTTATCGTTCAGTGAACCCTCACATGGCGAAGATGCGGCTCATGCGGTCGGAGAGGTCCTTCAAGCTCTCGGCGTCTTTGGCCTGGTCGCCGGGTTGTTCGGAAATGCCCCAGCCGTCGTAGCCGACTGCGTCCAGCGCTTTCATGATCGCCGGCCAATGGTTGTCGCCTTCGAGCAGTTTCACGCTGAAGCGCTTTGCCTGGCCGAATTCCTTGATGTGCAGCTTGAGGATGTGATTGCCCAGGGCCGGGATCCATTCCTCGGGCAGCCCGTAACGAATGATGTTGCCGATGTCGAAATGCCAACCCACATGAGGGCTGTTGATTTCCTGGAGATACCGGACGGCTTGTTCGGGCTTCGTGATGAAATTATTCCAGACGTTTTCGATGGCGATCTTCACCCCCAATTCCGCGGCCACCGGAATGGCCTTGCGAATCTCCACGATCGAACGCTCGAAGCATTGGTCGTAAGTGACGTTGTCATTCACAACGCCCGGCACGAGCAATACCGAGGTCGCACCGTAATGCTTCGCGTCCTGGAGCGACAGCTTCAATCCTTCCAATCCAACTTCGCGCGCGGCGGGATTGGGGTCGGATAACGGCTTGGCCCAATGGGTGTGACAGCAGACACTCGCGGCTTTCAAGCCCGTCGCGTCGAGTGCTTCCTTCACTTCGTTCCGGTCCATTCCGCCGTTGGGTTCAACGCCCTCGAATCCGGCCGCTTTGACGGCCCGCATCTTTTCCAGGACGGAACCTTTGAAACCGATTGTGCCCCACATGATGGCTTTCTTGATCGCGCGCTTTTTGCCGGCGGCGGCGGCGGCGGTATTAAGCGTAGCGGGGAGGATGGCCGTTGCGGTAGCGGCAAATCCGCTGGCCTTTAGAAAATCACGGCGGTTCATGTTCGTCTTCATATCAGATTCCGAATGGCAACTGCTTTGGCTTGAGGCAGGCTTCCAGCTTGCCTCTTTTGATGGTTTTCAACAATGGAAGCTTTGGTCAGGCAGGATGCCTGACCAACTCTCAGCCCAAGCGCGTTCGTCCAGGCATGGCCATGGGAGCGATGGGCAAAGACATGTTCCATTCGAGCGGTTCCGGGACGAGTTTCTCCTGGGAATTGAGCGCCTGATCCCAAGTGATCTCCTGTCCGGTGTAGGCCGAGGTCCGTCCCATGATCGCGAGCAACGTGCTCGTACACATGCGGACGCCGTCGTTGATCGGTGTGCCGGCGCGGATGGAGGCGAACAACTCGTCGTGCTCGACCTGATACATGTCCGGCGTGGGGCCGTTGTAGAACCACTCATCGGCGCCGGTGATATCCACCTGGCGTCCGCGTCGCCCGGTGATATTGGCGATGCCTTTGCTGCCCATGATGTGGTCGTAAACGCCGCCATCGCAGTTGGTGATTTGCCGATGGACGACGAAACCGCGGACGCCGTTGGGATATTCGTAGTTCACCTCGATGTGGTCGTAGATGTTGCCTTCATTGTTCGGAATCTGCCGCCCGCCGACGGCGGTGCATTTCACGGGGGGCATGTCGCGCATGGCCCAGGCGAGTTTATCGACGCTGTGGACAGCCTGCTCGACATAGCCGTCGCCGCTTAGCCAGACGAAGTTGTACCAGTTCCGCAATTGCCACTCGACATCGCTCATGCCTGCGGGGCGACTCGCCGCGGGCGGCATCGGCTTCACCGGTCCGGTGTAGTAACAGTGATAAAGCGCGCGCAGATCGCCAATGGCGCCGTCGTGGATGCGTTGGAACAACGCGCGCCGGGCGTAGTCATAGCGCCAGCAGAAACCGGCCACGACCGCGAGCTTCTTCTTCCTGGCTTCCTCGGCTGCGGCCATAACTGTGCGGACGCCGGGCGAATCCGTGGCCATCGGTTTCTCGCAGAAGATGTGTTTGTTCGAGTCCACGGCGGCCTTGAAGTGCAAGGGGCGGAATCCGGGCGGCGTCGCCAGAATGACCACGTCCACGCCGCTGGCGAGGACCTTTTGATAGGCGTCCAGGCCGACGAAACAATGGTCGGGATCCACTTTCACGCGATCAGGGAAATCTTTTTGAAGCGCATTGAGGCTGCCGTGGAGTTTGTTGGAGAACGCGTCGCCCATCGCGGTCAAGACGACGTTTTTGTCTGCGTGAAGCGCCTGGCTGGCGGCGCCGGAACCGCGCCCGCCGCAGCCAATGAGGCCGATGCGGAGGGTTTCGCTGTTCTGGGCAAAGGCGTTTCCGGAAAGCGCCAGCCGGGTGCCGACGACGCCGCCGAGGGCGACGGTTGAGGAAGCTTTAAGGAATTGGCGGCGGGACGTGGACGGGCGGAGGTTGGAGGTCTTGTTCATGGTCGGATACGGGGATTGAATTTTTGATATGAAGCACCTTGGGCGGCTGATGCGTCAGGGTCAGAGGACGGACTTCGATTTGCCAGTCCTCGCCCAGACGCATGGAGTGCAATCGCAACTGCCGATGGACTCCATTGAATATCGGTCGAACGCTTGCCGACATGAATGGATGCTTGTCAGTCGACTTCTTCAGAACACAGGGTTCGTTCATCAACACGCTGTTGGACGAACCGCGTCCCAGGCTTATTTGAAATAAGTCCAACCGGAAGCCCATTTCCAGTCCACGTCGTCGCCGGCTTGGCTCGTTGGACTGGACGCGCCTGCTAAACACAAAACGTCGATCCACGAACCGGGCGACAAACGGGCTTTCCGTTGGGATTACATGTATGAGGCCTTAGAGCGTGTCCGAAAATTCCGCGGGGTCCTGTTTTTGCGCCAAAGGCCGGATGGCGAGGCGCAACGAAGGAGAATATCCTCCCTGGATCTTCGACTGAGGAGCAACGAAGCCAGGCGGCCTTTGGCGCGAAAACCCTCCGGGCGGCGGGTCTTTTGTCCGTGGCCTGCGTTGGCTCGGTCCTTACAGCCCGCGTTGGGGATGCTCGGACCTCGCCGCCTTGGCCACAGCCAAAATCCCTCGCCGCAGGACCCCGCGCAATTTTCGGACACGCTCTTAGACCCGGCGCGTCTGTCAATAGTTTTGATGGCGAACGAACGAGGAATTCAGCGGAGTTCGATCTGCGCCGGGAACGAGGGGCAAAGTTCGGAATGAGCCAGTTGAGCGCGCTCGGGTCCGAACCCACCCTTCCCCTCCTGGGAGGGGCGAAGGGGTGGATTGGTTCATGGGAAGTTTCCATGGCCACCGCACCCTGCACAGGACTCATGAAGGAGGTAGGGCGAGTCCGTCCCGGCGAGCCGGTCCACGCGCCTGGAACACGTCCGACTCGGCTCGCTGGGGACAGGCTCGCCCTACCGTCCGGTTCATGGGAAGCTGCATTGGCCTCAGGGCCCTGCACATGGCCCTTGAACCGAAAATCGTGCGGACCGCAGCCTTCAGGCTGCTTCCGCGCACTCTCCGGAGTCCAGCGTTGAAGCGGCCTAAAGGCCACGGTCCGGAGGAACGGTTCATGGGAAGGCTTCACGGACACGGTCGAGGTGATTCGCATAAAAGCGCGGTTGGTGTTTGGTGCGGTCATGCGCCTGGTTTTCTTGCGTCCGGCGCGCGGCCGCCTTCCACGCGCACGGGCCAATTCCTTTTGATCAGCGCTTTCATCTCGGCAACGGTCTTCGCGTATTTCGGGTTCGCCGCGAGGTTGTTCAATTCGCGCGGATCGGTTCTGTGGTCGTAAAGTTGAGTTCCCTTCGCGCCATCATCCCACTCGATGTAACGCCATCGTTCCGTCCGCACGGAGTAGCCGGGAAACTGGCCGCGCTGGACTTGCGTGAACGCCGGGCGATTCCAGCGCCGGATCGGATTGTTGAGCAAGGGCCGCAAGCTTGCGCCCGCCAGGTTCGCCGGGGGCGTGAGTTCCGCCAGGTCTGCCAGCGTCGGATAAAGATCGACGAACTCGACCACGCGCGGCGAAGTTTTGCCGCGGGCCTTTGTTCCCGGCGCCACGATGATCAAAGGCACGCGCGCAGATTCCTCGAACAAACTTTGCTTCATCCACAGGCCGTGTTCGCCAAGGTGATAGCCGTGGTCGCTCCAGAACACGACGATGGTGTTGTCCCAAAGTTGCAGCCGGTCCATCGCTTCGAGCACTTTGCCGATCTGGGCGTCCACGAATGAGATCGTCGCATAGTACGCGCGCTTGCACTCGCGCGCCTGATCTTCGGTCACACCGAAATATGGCCAGGGCGCGTTGGACGCGAGCGCGGGTTTCGGCGCGCGGGCCTGTTCATCGGCAGGGATGGCCGGTAGCTTGATGGAATCAAGCGGATAGAGATCGAAATATTTCTTCGGCGCGACATACGGCGTGTGGGGTTTGTAGAAGCCGGTCGCGATGAAGAACGGTTTGTCCCGGTGCGCTTCAAGGAGCTTGATGGTTTCGAGCGCGACTTTGCCATCGGTGTGGTCTTCATCGCGGCCTTCCGCGTCGGGAAGGTAGCACATGGCGCTGCCGAGCCCGCGCTTGGGCGTGTAATTGAGGATGTTGGTTTCGATGACGGTCTTGTCGCGGCCAGCCGGGTTGATGACCTGGCTCCACGAAGGCGGATCATCAAGGCCGCTGGTTCCGATCTGGCCCGGATTGCCGTAGTGATAAATCTTCCCCACGCGCGCGGCGAAGTAGCCGTTGTTCTTGAACAACTGCGACAGGGTCACAACGTCGGGCAGGCCGGTGCGGAAATGATACTGCAAATTGAAGACGCGCGTCTGGCTCGGACGCAATCCGGTCATGAGCGAAGAACGGCTCGGACTGCACAGCGGAAACTGGCAATAGGCGCGGTCAAATTTGACGCCCATCCGCGCCAAGCGGTCGATGTTCGGCGACTTCACCATCAGATGGCCGTAGCAGCCCAAATCGTTGTTCATGTCATCCACGGCGATAAAGAGGACGTTGGGTTGGCGGGGCGCGGCGGCGGCGGCTGGGGAAAGTGCGCCGATCACGTTTATGCCAAGCAATGCCCAGAGCACGAGGGAGCAATGGCTCAACGCCGGGCGACTGAGAGCCTGTCTGAAAACTGTCTTCTGGGTGGAACAGGCCACCGGCCTGTTGCGGCGGGCTACCAGCCCGCCGGGCCTTTTGGCGGCAGGTTGCCCCCAAAAACGGGCTGGTAGCCCGTTCCACCCATTTTTCAGACAGGCTCTGAACGCGCTCGGCTGAGGAACAGCCGGAATCCGAAATCCGAAATCCGAAATCCGAGACAAACCGGAAATCCAGAACTTGAAAAAGCGACACCAACCGCAGGATTGTTTTCCGAATGGGCCAGTTCGCTCAGCCTCAGCCTCCATTCTCTCTGTTGGCTCCTGTTCGAATTGAGCTTTCACCGCGGACATAAACTTCTCCAGATCGCTCAGGGTTTTCGGTTCGCGCCGGGTTTCCTTCCGGCATTGCCTGGCTTCCTGGCCGCGGGCCGCTCCGTGCCGCCGATGTCCGCGTGGTTCACCGCAGGCAGGTGTTTGGCCAGTTCGGTTTTCGTAATGGCGAATTCTGGCTTCGTCGCCAGGTTGGTCCACTCATACGGATCTTTGGATTCGTCGTAGAGTTCCTCGTCACCGTTCGCGTAGCGGATGAAGCGCCAGTTCTCCGTGCGGACCGCGTGATTCATGAATTTGTGCGTGGTGATCGCGGGCTTGTCCCACGGCGCTTTCGGATCGGCCAGCAGCCGACGAATGCTCTCGCCTTGCACGTGCTTCGGCGTCGGGATTCCGCAGAGATCCGTGAGTGTGGGATAAATCGTCATGAAATCCACGGTGCGATCGCAAACGCTGCCCGGTTTGGTCAGGCCGGGCGCGACCCAAATGAGCGGCGCGCGAGTCGCTTCTTCCCAGAGCGCGAACTTGCGCCAGTGCTCCTTCTCGCCGAGGTGCCAGCCGTGATCGCCCCAGAAGCAAATAATCGTGTTGTCCTTGTAAGCGCTTCGGTCGAGCGCGTCGAGCAACCGGCCAATCATCGCGTCGGCATAGGAGATCGCCGCCAGGTACGCTTGGACCGCTTCTTTCCAGCGGCCCGACTTCAGCATCGCGGCGTGGTCGCCTTCGGGTCTCGCCATGCGCACGCCGGCGGGCGGGATGTCATCGAGATCCTTTTCGAGGCGCGGCGGAAGCTGGATCTTGTCGAGCGGGTGCAAGTCGTAATATTTGCGCGGCACGTTCCAAGGCATGTGCGGCTTGTGCAGGCCGACCGCGAGGAAGAACGGCTTGTCCTGTTTCTTCTGCAATTGATCGATCCCGTACTGGACGATTCTCCACTCGCGCAAATCTTCGTCCTTGCAGTCGAGCGGGGCGAACTTGATGCCGCCAACGCCGGTGTCGCCGGTCGGCGCCGGGTCTTGTCCGGCGCCAGCGAGATAGTCATCCCATTCGCTGCGGCGGCGGTACGCCTCATGATAAATCTTGCCCGCGCCGCAGATGTAGTAGCCGGCTTTGCGAAATGCGGTTGTGAGAGGCAAGTCTTCCGGGATGGCAGTGCGCCAGTCGTTGTTGTTCTCGTACACGCCCGTGGTGGAAGGGCGTAGTCCGGACATGAGCGCAGCGCGAGACGGATTGCAGACAGGCGCCGCGCAATAACTCCGTGTGAACCGCACGCCGCGCGCGGCCAGTTTGTCGATGTTCGGCGTGCTCGTCTGCGCGTTGCGGCCGAGATAACCGACCCAATGGTTCAAGTCATCGACCGCGATGAAGAGGACATTGGGCGGCGAGGATGAAGCCGCCTCGGCCAGGGAGAAGCTCCCCAGCAACAGCAAACTGAGAAGAAGGGCAAGCATGGTCAGTTTCATAGTCTGATTCGACCCTTTTGGCGAAGACTTTTCACCGAATTAACGTGGTAACGATTTGGGCCTCGGCTCGTGTTGCTTTTTTCGGCTTTCCTGATTTCCTTCCAGGGCGATGCCTTTGGCCAAAACCGACACGCTCACTCAGTTTCGGACGTTGCTGCTCCTCGGGCGGGTCTCGAATCTCCCGACGGTCTGGTCGAATTGCCTCGCGGGCTGGCTGCTGGGAGGCGGGGGCGAGAGCGGCCTGAAGTTCGCCGCGCTCTGCGCGGGCACGACGTGCCTTTATCTCGGCGGGATGTTTTTGAATGACGCGTTCGACACCGACTTCGACCGTCAACACCGCAAGGAACGGCCCATTCCTTCCGCCGCCATCGACGTCGGCGAAGTGTGGATCTGGGGTTTCTCCTGGCTCGCGGTGGGAACTCTTTTCCTCGCCCTTCTGGGAGCCACGCCGGCGTTTTTGGGACTCGTGCTGGCGGGAACCATCGTCCTCTACGATGCCGTCCACAAAATCATCACCTTCTCCCCTGTGCTGATGGCCGCGTGCCGGTTTTTGCTTTATCTCGTCGCCGCCTCAACGGGGCGGCAAGGCGTGACCGGGCTCGCGGGTTGGAGTGCGCTCGTGCTGGGCGCCTACATCGTCGGCTTGAGCTACCTCGCGCGAAAGGAAAGCCCGCGCGGTCCGCTGCGGCATTGGCCTTGTTATTTGCTGGCGGCTCCCGTGCTGCTGGCTCTGCTCGTGAATGACGGCGCCTACCGGATGCGCGCCCTGGTGCTCTCGGCTATCCTGGGTGCGTGGATCATTCGGTGTCTCCGCTATACCTTCGGCGGCCCGAACCGGAGCATTGGCCTGACGGTCTCCGGATTGCTGGCGGGCATCGTGTTGGTGGATCTGCTGGCGGTGGCGGACGCCGCGGCGTCGATGGGTTGGATCTTTGCGCTGTTTTTCGTCGCGGCGCTTTTGTTTCAGCGTTTTATCCCGGCGACATGAAGTCTTTCCGTGCCATTCTCCAGGGTAGGGACGGATTCCACTCCGTCCCTGACCTTACTGAGCCATCGAAGGAGCAATTCCAGGGACGCGGTGGAACGCGTCCTTACCCGTTCATGGGCGGTGTATGGTTCCGCAACCTTGGATGCTCTCCTTGGACTGCATGAAGCGGACCGCGGTCATTGACGTCGTGGGGCTCTGCCGGTCGCTTCTGGGACCGGCGACGCCGAGAATCAATGAATTCGCCGGGAAAGGCGGGCTGGCCACAATTGTCCCCGCGTTCCCCGCCGTCACGTGCACCGCGCAATCGAATTATCTCACCGGCACTTTGCCGAACCGGCACGGAATCGTGGGCAATGGGTGGTACCACCGCGAGTTGGCCGAAGTTCAGTTCTGGAAACAATCCAATCACCTCGTCCAGGGCCGCAAAATCTGGGACGAACTCCGCGCGCAAGACCCCGCCTTCACGTGCGCAAAACTTTTTTGGTGGCACAACATGTATTCCACCGCCGATTACTCCATCACCCCGCGCCCGATGTACCCGGCCGATGGCCGCAAGGTCTTCGACATCTACGCGTCGCCGTTGTCCATTCGCTCCGAAATCAAGAAGGACCTCGGGGAGTTTCCATTCCCGGCGTTTTGGGGACCGGCGGCGGGCGTGGATTCTCCGCAAGGCCGCGCCGACGCCGCGTCGCGCTGGATCGCCGAATCGGCACAATGGATTGAAAACAGATACCACCCGACGCTTTCGCTCATTTATTTGCCACACCTGGATTACAACCTGCAACGGCTCGGCCCGGCGAATCCGGCCCTGGTTCGGGACGTGCAGCACATCGACGCCATCATTGGCGATCTGATTGATTTTTTCCGCGCCCGTTCCGTGCAGGTGCTGCTGTTGTCCGAATACGGAATCATCGACGCGGACACGCCGATCCACTTGAATCGCCTGTTCCGCGCGCAAGGCTGGCTGGCGATCAAAGACGAACTGGGCCTGGAACTGCTCGATAGCGGCGCGAGCAAAGTCTTCGCCGTGGCGGATCATCAGGTCGCGCACGTCTATGTGAACGACCGGACGTTGGAGAACAAAGCGCGCAGCTTGCTGGAAAAACAGGACGGCATCGCCCAGGTGCTGGGACGCCAGCAACAAGCCGCGCTCGGCATCGATCATCCCCGCGCGGGTGACCTGATCGCCGTTGCGTCGGAGCGCGCCTGGTTCACCTACTACTACTGGCTGGAAGATCGGATCGCTCCGGACTTTGCGCGCTGCGTCGATATTCATCGCAAGCCGGGCTACGATCCAGTCGAGTTGTTCCTCGATCCGGCGCAGCCGTTGATCAAGCTGAAAATTGCCTGGCGGCTGCTGCAAAAAAAACTTGGCTTCCGGATGCTCATGGATGTCATCCCGCTGGACGCGAGCCTGGTGAAAGGGTCGCATGGCGGGCGGCCTTCCGATCCCGCGCACTGGCCGATCTGCATCGCACAAAACCGCGCGCCGCTCGCGAAAGCGCAACTCGATTCGACCGAGGTTTATGCGGTGATCCGCGAGGCGGTTTTGGGAACTTACTGAGGAAACCGTGGGGGGGACGGCAGCCCAGCGTTTGTAGTCCGGGCTTTAGCCGGTCCTGGCCGCCTAAAGGTGGGACTGCAAACCGTTTCCGTGTCGTCCATCTCACGGTCTTGGCAGTAGGGTCCACGATACACAGGAACGAAAGAGAAGGAGTTGTCGGACAACGGAGGTCGAATTACCGCGACGGCCGGCCGAACCGTGTATTTAGCCAGACGCCGGCGACCAACAGAATACCGAGGAGCACATATTCCAGATGGCTGATTTTGAACGGCAGGTTTTGCTCGCCCCAGATGGCCGCGCCGCGCAAGCCTTCATCCAACACCGCGATTAGCAAGACGCCCAGGAAGCTTCCCCAGAGCGAGCCCGCGCCGCCTTGCACGCGGGTTCCACCGAGCACGACGGCGACGATCACGTGCAATTCCAATCCCGTGAGAGAACTGGCGCTGACCGAACTGTTCCGCGCCGTGAAGCACAGCGCCGCCAGGAACGCCAGCACGCCCATCGCGCCATAGACCTCGCAGAGCCGGCGCGTCACCGGAATGCCCGCATACCGTGCCGCGACTCGATTGCCGCCCAGCATGAGAATTTCGCGCCGCCAGCGCGAGCGTTCGAACCAGCTTCCCCCCAAGAGAAACACGAGCGCTATGAGAACCAATGCGCCGGAGAATTGTCCGAGGCTTTCATATCCCGGCACCGAGACAAACGGCGCTTTTTCCAGATCGCCCATGACCACAAAACACATTCCCCGATAAAGGATCATCGTGCCCAGCGTCGCGATGATGGGGGGAATGTTCAGCCCCGCAATCAGGACGCCGTTCGTCAATCCAAGTGTCAGCGCCAGCGCTAAACCCACCGGCACGGCGGTCCACCAGAATCCGGGCCCGGCCTGAAAGGAAGACATCACGCAAGCGACCAGCGCGACCATCGATCCCACCGAAAGATCGATGCCAGCGGTCATGAGCACGAACGTCATCCCCGCCGCCAGCAACATGACCGGCGCGGATTGCGCCACGAGATCACCAAAGTAATTCTGGAAATAGACCGCCCATCCATTGAGCGAATGGATTTTTGGAGCGCTGACCCAGGTAAAGAACGCGATCTCGGCGGCCAGCAAGGATGGCAATGCCCAACGTTTCATGGAGCAAACCCTAAATTCAATTTAACGATTTAACCCATTTAACCCATTTAACACTCTCGCGGGCTTTTCACGCCAGTTCGGCCAGCAACTTTTCCTTCCGGTGCAGCGCGCAGTCGAGGCCGATCACCGCAACGATGATGGCTCCGGCGATGAGTTCCTGGAAATACGGACTGACCCCGGCGTAGATCAGCAATTCGAGAATCAGATATAGAAAGATCGCGCCGAGAAGCGTCCCGGCGTAACTGCCTTCCCCCCCAAAGATATTCGTCCCGCCCAGGACCACCGCGCCGATGACTTGCAGTTCGAAGCCCAGCGCCATGCGCGCCGGTTCGATGGCTTGCACGCGCGTGGTGAAAATCAGTGCGGCCAGCCCGAGAAAAACCCCGCCCGCGCAGAACGCGCTTTGCAGCACCTTTCCTGGACTGACGCCGAGCAACCGGCACGCCTCCTCGGAGTTCCCCAGCGCAAGCCAGCGCCGAGGCGATTTCGCGAACAGTTCCCATATCGCCGCGAGAACCAGCACTCCGATCAGAATCCAGCCCGCGTACATTTTTCCCGGGCCGTGATACCGTTCGTCCGGCACGGAGATGTTGCCGCTAAAGCCGGGAACACCCAGGTCCGCGATGATGAGCGCCAGACCCCGGTAAAAGGCCAGTCCAGCCAACGTGACAATGATCGCGGGAATCTTGAGAAGCCGGACCAGATAGCCATTGGCCATCGACAGGCTCCACGCCGTCGCCAGGCACGCGGCAAAGCACGCCCAAGGCGCGGCGCCGTGAGAAACGAGAATGCCAAACACCGTGCCCGCCACGACAATGATGGAAGCAACGGAGAGATCGATGGCGCCGGCGAAGATGATGCCCGTCATGCCCAGTCCCGCGATGGCGACGGGGGCCACGTTCGGGCCGGCCCGCCACAAAACCTGGCTGAACGAACCGCCTTCCTTCATGTAAAATCGAATCGCGACCAAAAGGAGAAGATTCCCCGCCAGCAAAAAGATGAGCCGCTGGAGCAACGCGCGCGAGTAGCGGTCTTTCATTTCAAAGTCCAGAGCCCGGATGCCGCCAGGAGGACGTTCTCCTGGGTCATGTTCCCACCGCTGAGTTCGGCCGCAATCTCGCCGCGGTGCATCACGAGCACGCGGTCGCTCATGCCCAGGACTTCGGGCAGATCGCTGGAGATCAGGAGCACGGCCTTGCCCTGGCCTGCGAGCCGGTCAATCAGCGCGTGGATCTCGGCTTTCGCGGCCACGTCCACACCGCGCGTCGGTTCGTCCAGGACGATCACCGTTGGCCCGCGTTCCAGCCAGCGCGCGAGCAGGGCCTTTTGTTGATTACCCCCGCTGAGCGTGCCGACCTCCTGGCTTGGGCTCCGGCTGCGGATCGCAAAACGCTCCAGCGCTTGCCCGACCCGATTTGTTTCCTCGGAACTCTTGATCAACCCAAAACGCGAGATCAATTCGGAGAAGCCGATGCTGATCGAGTCGCGCACCGAATGATCGAGCACCAGCCCCTGGCGCTTGCGTTCCTCGGGCAAATAAACGAGCCCCGCCTGCAAGGCCTGATGAGGCGCGGAAGGTCTCCAGGAACGGCCGCACAGCCGCATCGCGCCGCCGTCGATCGGGTACAAGCCGTAAATGGCGCGGCCCAATTCCGAACGCCCCGCGCCCACCAACCCGGCCAGCCCGACGATTTCACCGGCATGCACGCGGAAACTGATTCGCCGGAACAGGTCGGCGCAGCTCACGCCGTTCAGCTCCAGCAACGGTTCGCTTTTCCGGGCCGGCCGCGTGCGCGGATAAATCTGTTCCAGCGCGCGTCCCACCATGTCCCGCACGAGCTGGTTCAGATCCGTTTCGGACGTGCGATAGTTGGCGACCAACTCGCCGTCGCGCAGGACGGCGATGCGATCCGTCAGTTGCAGAATTTCGTCCAGGCGATGCGAGACATAAAGGATCGCCACGCCTTCGCGGCGGAGGCGCTGCAATTGAGCGAACAGGCGTTGCGCCTCCGGCTCGCTCAGGCTCGCAGTTGGTTCGTCCAGGATCAGCAGCCGCGCGCGCCGGCAAAGCGCGTGAGCAATCGCGACTTCCTGCCGTTGCGCGGCGCTCAGTTCGTGGAAACAAGCGCGCGGAGAAAGGTCGAGATCGAAACGTGCCAGTTGCGACCGCGCCTCGGAGTGCAAGGCGCCCCAATTCACCCCGCCCCACCAATGCCGCGGCCAGCGTTCGCCCATCAGCAAATTCTCCGTGACGGACAGTTGGCCAAAATAAGCCAGTTCCTGGTGAATCGTCGCGATTCCCCCCGCCAGGGCCGCCCGCGGTGAATCGAAGCGGACCGCCGCGCCGTTCCAGAGAATTGTCCCTTGGTCCGGAGCGTGAACGCCGCTGAGGATTTTGATGAGCGTCGATTTACCCGCGCCGTTCTCGCCGATCAACCCCCGCACTTCCCCGGAAGAGATTTCGAGATGGATCGGCTTCAACGCGAGGAGGCCGGCGAACGCTTTCGCCACGGAGTCGAGTTTCAGCAACGGCTCGGACACGCAGCGAAATTAGCGAAGCCCTTCGTGAGGGTCCATAGGAAAGGCTCGGCTCACGGCCAGCAGACAGTTCGGAAGAAGTGCACTCTTTTCAAATGGTGCCTTCAGATGAATTAGGGATCCGTTACGACTGCGAAGAGTCCTGACCCTTCTCACCACGGCTGGTACTCGACGCCGAAGAGTTTGTACCAGTCCTTGAGGCCGGCCAGTTCCTTCTTCACGCGATCGCTCGCGTTTTGGAAAACAACCGGCGTGGGCGCGGCCAGGGCCGCCAGTTGTTTCACGTCGAACGCTTCCAGCAGCCCAAAGCAAAACAATTCCGGCTTCTCGTTTACGGCCCAGTTCTGCTCGATGATCTCCTTCAAACTGCCGAGCGCGCCGTGGAGTTCCACGCCGTCGATCGCTTGCGCTTCCAAAGCGGACGCCACCAAGGCCGCCAGACTGCACCGCGCGCCGACCGCGACAATCGCCACGGGACCGCTCTGGTGCGCGGCTTGCGACCAGCGCGCAATCGCAGTCAACTGGCTGGCCTGAATTCCCAGCGGACGTTCACCCACCGCCGCGACCAACAGCGCGTAAAGAAAATCGCGGCTCTTGATCTTCGACTCGCCCACGTAAAACGGATCGACAGCCAGCACGCGGTTGCCCAGAGCGAGCAACCGGTTGACTTGCTCCAGCGCGTTGGTGCGCCCGCCGTCCGCGACCAAAATCGCCGTGGCTTTCGGTTGATCGCGAGTCAATTCCACGACGGGCACGGTCCAAAGGCCGGCGAGCTTCACGCGCCAGAACACGGCTTTGACCCCGTTGGTTTCGTCCTCACCCGCGCGCTCGGCTTGCGCGGTGTAGTTGCGCGTGCGAACGATCTGGTGGAGCGTCAGGCGGCGCGCTTGTTGCCAGCGTTTCGCGGCCGTCGCATCAGCGGGGAGCGCGGCATCGCGAGGCAAGGACTTGCTCAAATCCAGGGCCAGTGAATGAAAGTCCGCGTTCTCGGACGGCAGTTCGACCTGCAGTTGTTCTTTCGTTTTCACTTCGCTCTCGGACGGAATCTCTTTCCAGTGCTCCTCGGATTTCCGCCCCCAGAAATATTCTTCGACCATTCGGTAGAACTGCTCGCGGTTATCCTTTTCGTAGTTATGCGTGCCCGGATCGTAATTGACGTGAGACCGAAGGCGGCTCTCGTGTCCGAACAGCTTGTAAATCGGCGCGGCGGCTTCGAGCAACGGCGGCAAAGCATGGTCCGAAGCAAAACAACAATCGTCTTTGGCGTTGTAAGTGAGCAAGGCTGGCCGGGGCGCCAGCATCGCGGTCAAATGCGCATAATCCGCAACGGTCGCCATGTCCGAGGGTGTTTGCTCGGAATCGCCCAGGTCGGACACATGCCGCACCCGCGTCAGGAAACTGGAATAACCCGCGACGGGATTGGCGAGCGTGACGCGGGTATCCAGCGCGCTGAGGTAAATCGTTTGCCAACCGCCCCCGGAAAGTCCGGAGACCACCACGCGTTCGGGGTCGGCGTTTTCGAGCGACAACAAGGCGTCCAGGCCGCGGCTCATTGCGAGAAAAAACGGCGCCAGGCCGCTGGCGCCGCAGAGATCGATCTGGTTCATCCGATAATGCTCGGACATTTGCCCGCGCAACTGGCCCATGCCGAACCATTCCGGGTTCAGCACGAGCACGCCGCGTTTGGCCAGGTTGATGCAGCGGATTTGTTTGTAAGGCGCGGCTTTGCCATTTGGGTCGTGGCCGTTCACGTTGAGGGCGACGGGGACTTTCCCGGAAAGATTCTCCGGCAGATAAAGCACGGCGGGCATCCACAAGCCGGGCAACGCTTCGTAACGGAGCTTTCGGATGCGATAACCGGGGCCGCCGTCGATGGTTTCCAACCAATCGACTTTTGTTTTCGCACTGCGCCAGGCCGCGGCCTGACCTCGAAAGACGACCTGATCGAGCATCTGCGTCCGCAATTGTTCGGCGTGTTTTTGCCATTCGGCGGCGGATCTGGACGCCGGCATGCGCGGGAGGCGGCTCTCGACGAAGTCCTGCACTTCAGCGAGAGACAGGTTAGGGCCGATGATCTCGCGTTTCAGAAGTTGCGCCACGGGGCTAATGCCCGCGGACCCGGCCGCTTGCCCGGGTTGATCCTGCGCGCACAGGATCGGCGCGGGAGCGCAGAACAACGCCAGGCCAGCGACAATGGCGGTTTTGGCGAGGTGCAATCCAAACGGGAATTGTTTCATAAGTTAGCGGATGTTTGCTCATCCTTAACACGACGCGGCGCAGGCGGCATTCCAAATTTGGGTCCCAGTAACCCCTCAGTTCACGTCGGTGGAGCGACGCTCCTGCGGAGCTTTTCCTCGATGGCATTGGCTCGGCGGGAGTCCTCGCCCCACCTTAGGGTCTGTGCAAAAATAACTTCCGGTTTTGGCGGGAGCGCCGCCTGGCCGGATGCAAGGCGCGAGGAGGGAGCATCCCCGTTTTGGGGCTGTGACCGACGAGCAACGCCGCAGCCGGCCAGGCGCC
>VHCZ01000014.1 GCA_016871535.1 Verrucomicrobiota bacterium | reverse complement strand
GCGATTTCGCTTTCTGGCTTCGTTGCTCCTCAGTCGAAGATCCAGGGAGGATATTCTCCTTCGTCGCGCCTCGCCATCCGGCCTTTGGCGCGAAAACAGGACCCCGCGGAATTTTCGGACACGCTCTTAACTGGGAAGGGATGCTCGATCTTGTTTTCTCATGGCTTGGGGCTTTCCCCGCCAATCCCGATCAATTCGATCTCGAAGATCAGCGCGGAATGGGGAGGAATCGGGCCTTGACCGCTCTCGCCGTAAGCCAGATCGGACGGGATGAACAACTTCCACTTTGATCCCACGGGCATGAGCTGCAGCGCTTCGGTCCAGCCCGGAATCACGCCTTTAACGGGGAAACTCACCGGCTCGCCGCTTTTGTAGGAACTGTCGAACTCCGTGCCGTCGATCAGAGTGCCGCGATAGTGCGTGGTGACGGTGTCGGCGGCTTTCGGCTTTTGGCCTTTGCCAGACGTGATCACGGAGTACTGCAAGCCGCTGGGCAAGGTTTCGACGCCTTTCTTCTTTTTGTTTTCGGCCAGAAAAGCTTCTCCATCGGATTTGTTTTTCTTGGCTTTCTCCGCCCGCTGGCCGAGCACCTGTTTCTGAAATTCCATGAGCGTAGCCTGGATTTCCTGCTCCGTGAGCAACGGCTTCGTGTTGGAGAGCACGTCGCGAATTCCCGCCGCGACCTTCTCCGGGTTGAGGTCGAGGGATTGTTGTTTCAGGCTGTTGCCGATGTTGATTCCGATGCAGTAACTGGCCTTGTCTTTCTGGTCTTTCAACCCCCCTTTCTCTTCCGCGGCGAAACCCAGGCTGCATACCAAGGCGCACGCGGCCGTCATAACCGCTGATTTCATTGGTTCCTTTGGAATTGATTCGTGAGGACGAAGGCTGTTTTCGCCGCAGAGGAATCGGTTTAATGCGGCGCGCAGACTAGCGGGAATTCCTCCCGCGTCAAGCTCCGCTCGAACTTTGGACTGCGGCGGGAAGCGAAGCTCACCGCTCGATTGGCGGCCACAGCCGCGCGGTGTTCGAGTATTTCATCGGCTACAAGCTTGGTCTCACCGCCACGCCGAAGGACTATCTCAAAAAGGTTGACCCCTCCCGCATCAAAGCCAACGACCCGCGCGCATGGGAGCGCCGCCATCTGCTCGACACCTACAAGACTTTCGGTTGCGCCAGCGAGGCTCCTGGATTTCCGTCGTCCATCTCTCCGTTCAAGGAACACCACAAGAATTCGTCAGGGACGGAGTGGAATCCGTCCCTACCAACGCCATGCACATTCGAACCAACTGCATTGATCCGAGAGGCGAGATTCGTGGCCGCTCTGAATTTGTGGGGATCAAACGGGTGGATGGAAGATGGCGGAACCTCAGACAGGCTCTCAGACCCTTTCTGGTTTGACCCTGGCAAAAAACTTCCAGATGATCCCGCGCATGAAAGCTCCCCAACAACTGTTCCCATTCGTCTTCGCCGGCGTTCTGGCCGCGATTCCTTTTCAATCTCGCGCCGAGATCAACAAGGTCGAAACCGTGGCTCCGGACGTTTATTTCCACGAAGGCGATCTGCTCGCTAAAGGGCACTGCAACAATGGCTGGATCATTTTCGAGGATTATGTCCTGGTGATTGACGGGAATTTTCCTTCGGGCGCGCAGGAGATCATTCCCAAAATCCGCGCGATGACCAGCAAGCCGATCCGTTTCGCGTTCGATACGCATCACCACGGCGATCACGCTTACGGAAACCAGGTCTGGGTCGAGAACGGCGCCACGCCGGTCGCGCACACCGGCGTCGTCGAGGAAATGAAAAAGTATGAGACGGGTTATTACGGCAACAAGCCGGGGCGGTGGGAGGAGGCCGCCAGGGACCGCAAGGACGTGGCCGCGTCGAAACTGAAACCTCCGACGCTGCTCTTTCGCAAGGACATGATCTTCGACGACGGCAAACACCGCGTGGAACTCGTGCACTTCGGCGTCGCGCACACGCACGGCGACGGCTTCGCGTGGCTTCCCAAAGAGAAGATTCTGTTCACCGGCGACGCGTGCGTGAACGGGCCGTTCAACTACATGGGCGACGGGGATTCCGGCCAATGGATCAAGACCCTGGAAGCCGCGAAGAAACTCGGCGCGAACATCGTGTGTCCGGGACACGGCCCGATGGGCGGCGCGAATGTCCTCGACGATCAAATCGCGTTCTTCACCGAGCTGCGCAAGGAGGTCAAGAGATACGCGAAAAAGAAACCCGAAGAAGTGAAAGCGGCGGTGGACAAGATCAAAGCGGCGCTTCAGCAGAACAAGCAGATCGCCCGATACGTCGGGAGCTTTTTCACGGCGCAGGTGGAGAAGGTGTACGTGGAAATGGGCGGGAAGCCGTTTCAACCCGCCGCCGCCCGGCTGGAGCAGCATCGGGAGCACGCGCACGATCACGGCTACGACGTGGCGCGCGACACCACGCCTCCCCCGCTGCGCACTGGCCCCCGCACGAACCGCCCCGACGCAAACTGACAAAGTAGGGCAGGCTTCCAGCCTGCCTCCCTCAAGCGTCAGATTAGCCCAGCGAACGGATGCGCCGGCGATGGAACATCGACCACGAGCCACATGCGGAGGCACGGAGGCGAACGAGATTTCATGTCCATGCTGCACCATCTCTTCTTCGCTGTAGTTGACCTCATACGCTCGGCCGCCTTTTACGACGCAGCCCTTGCGCCTCTGGGTTACTGTGCAGACCGTGGGATTGACGACAGATCGACCGGAGAACCGTAGCGCAGATTTTCAATCTGCCGTATCGCCGACTTGTAGTCGGCGGCGGGACAAACTCGCCCGGCCGCACCGGATTGGCCGCCGTGCCGCAGATTCCAAATCTGCGATACGGCAGAGTGCAACTCTGCGCTACGTGGACGCGATCACTGATACAACTCGCGAAAGGAGCGCGGGCAGCGCATCCACAAGTTTATCAGTGACGTGTAGCGCAACAGATTTTCAATCTGCGGTATCGCCGATTTCCAATCGGCAGGGCGCCGGCAAGTCCCAGCGTGCTCGGACTGGGAGACGCCCGCAGAATACAAATCTGCGATACGGCAGAGTGCAACTCTGCGATACGAGCTTTGTCGTCCATCCCGCGGACCAAGCAGTAATGCTGGAAACGAATAGGCAGGCAGGATGCCTGCCCTACTTTCGATGCCATGCGAGCTGTTGATCTCATTCGCAAGAAGCGCGACGGACTGGCGTTGGACGCGCAGGAAATCGACGCCTTTGTTTCCGGCGCGACGTCCGGCGCGTGGCCCGACTACCAGCTTTCGGCCATGCTCATGGCGATCCGCTGGCGCGGGATGACGCCGGAGGAGACGGCCTGGTTGACCGGCGCCATGGTTCGCTCCGGGGTGCGGCTGGATTGGCCGGAATTGCCCGGGGCGAAAGCGGACAAACACAGCACGGGCGGGGTGGGCGACAAGACTTCGTTGGTCATCGTTCCTCTTGTGGCCGCGTGCGGCGTGCTTGTTCCCATGATTTCCGGACGCGGCCTCGGCCATACCGGGGGCACGCTCGACAAATTGGAGGCGATCCCTGGCTTTCGCGTCGGGTTATCTCTGCCGGAGTTTCGCCAGGCACTGGCCAAAGTTGGCTGCGCCATGATCGGTCAAACGGCCGAAATCGCGCCGGCCGACAAGAAGCTTTATGCCCTGCGTGACGTGACCGCGACCGTGGACAGTATCCCGCTCATCTCCGCTTCCATCATGAGCAAGAAAATCGCGGAAGGGATCAGTGCCCTCGTCCTGGACGTGAAATGCGGCCTCGGAGCGTTCATGAAAAATCGGAGCGAGGCACGCGAGTTGGCCGAGTCCCTGGTCGCCATCGGCCACGCTAACGGCGTGAAGACCGAAGCGCTTCTGACTTCCATGGACGCGCCACTGGGCCGGGCCGTCGGGAATTCGCTGGAAGTGATCGAGGTGTTAGAAACTCTGAAAGGGAGAGGCTCGGCGGATTTGGAAGCGCTCTCGATTTCGCTGGCGGCGCGAATGCTTCGCCAGAGCGGAGCCGCCGCCAGCGACAAGGTGGCAGAGAGGATGATCCGGGACGCTCTGGTGTCAGGACGTGCTTTGGAAAAGTTCCGCCAGATGATCGAACAGCAAGGTGGTGATGGCCGGATTGCTGACGATTCCGCTCGCTTGCCGATTGCCCCGTTTCGAGCGCACCTCAAGGCTGATCGCACCGGGTTCGTGCACGAGCTGGACGCTGAGCGGGTCGGGCGGGCCGCGATGACTCTCGGCGCCGGACGAGAACGCGCGGAAGATGCCATTGATCCGGCTGTGGGGGCCATCGTGCTGCGAAAACCAGGGGACCGCGTAAAGACCGATGAGCCGATTCTGGAATTGCACTATCGCGACGCCTCGCGGCTTGACGCCGCCCTGGCCCTCCTTCGTAATGCCTGCCGGATCGAAGAGGAAGCGCCGCCGCGAAAGGCGCTCATTCTCGAGACGGTCGTTTAAGCTGGGGAGCACACGCGCCCTCGCGTGTTCCGACCGGCGCCCTCGCCGGTCGGAACATCGGAAAGACTGTCTCACCAAACGATTGCTTTTGCGGATCGAAGAGTGTGGTCGGCGGGGGCGCCAATCACGGCACGCGAGGCGCGCGCGCTCCCCCTCGCCAGTCTGGATTGAGGATCGATGAACGACACGTTCGCCAGGTTGCTCGATGCGGCGCGCGCAGCGCGCTTGAAGGCGCACGCGCCGTTTTCTATGTTTCAGGTCGGCGCCGCGCTGGAAACTGCCGATTGCCAGATCATCACCGGCTGCAATGTGGAGAACACAACTTACGGTTTGACGGTGTGCGCGGAGCGCGTGGCCTTGCTCAAAGCCATTTCGGAAGGCCACCGGCATTTCGTCCGCATCGGGATCGTGGCCGACACCGAGCAACCCACGCCGCCGTGCGGAGCGTGCCGGCAATTGCTGTGGGAATTTTGCGGCAACTTGGAAGTCATCCTGGGCAATCTCCAGGCCCAGACCGCGCGGCATTGGCTGAAGGATTTGTTCCCGCATCCCTTCGACGCGGATTCGATCGGAGCCGCCGGACCCGGAGCTGTGTGATGGACCCAAACGTTCATATCAGCCGCCACCCGCTCTTGCTGCACAAGCTGGCGTTGCTGCGGGACCAGGGGACCGATCCCAACTCCTTCCGCGCTTTGGTGCGCGAGATTTCTCGCCTCCTGTTTTACGAGGCGACTCAGGACTTGAAGCTGGCGCCGTTGACCGTGCGAACGCCGCTCGCGGAATGCACGGCTCACCAGATTTCCGGCACGATTGGATTGATTCCTATTCTTCGCGCCGGCCTGGGCATGGCCGAGGCGTTGCTGGATATGGTCCCCAATGCCTGTGTCTGGCACCTCGGACTTTACCGCGACCATGACACCTGCCAGCCCGTGATCTACTACAACAAGCTGCCGTCCCCGGCGCATATCGACCTGGCAATTGTCGTCGATCCCATGCTGGCCACCGGCGGTTCCGCGACGGAGGCGATCTCAATTTTGAAGCGCGTGGGCGTGAGCCGGATCAAGTTCATGGCCCTGATCGCAGCGCCGGAAGGCGTCGCCCGGTTGCAGGGCGTCCATCCCGACGTGCCTATCCACCTGGCCGCACTCGACAGTCACCTGGACGCCAGAAACTACATCGTGCCGGGGCTGGGCGACGCGGGGGATCGGCAGTTCGGGACAATGTGAAGGTGATGAATCAAATTCAAATGAGCGCGGCCAGTATGATGCGAAGATGCTTTCTCATTAACCGGGTCGGGACGGATGCGCTTCCCAAGCCTCGCCATCAGCTTCCCCAGAAGGGAAGTTCGCTTAGCGAAACGCGGACCACTCCGTCCCTGACTTCCATCCTACAGTCGGCAAAGAGATTGGGGACGCAGTGGAACGCGTCCTTACCTGGCTCATGGTTACAACGCGCGATTCGGAAAGCGTGGAGGCTTCCCAAGAATCTGCCGGTAGGACGAGCTTGTCCCCAGCGAGCCGAGTCGGACGTGTGTCAAGCACGTGGAGCGGCCCGCCGGGACGGACTCGCCCTACCGGCGATCGGTTCATGGGCCGAGTGCGTGGGTTTGAAACCAAGGGAGCTTTCCAAGAACCATGGCCGGCTCTTGCTGGTATTGATTGTCCCTGTCGCCGCGTTGGCCTGGGACTATGAAGGGCATCGGTTGGTCAATGAACTGGCGCTGCTGAGCTTGCCCAGAGATTTCCCCCAATTCGTGCATTCGCCCGGCGCCAGGGAACGAATCCTGTTCTTGAGCGGCGAGCCGGACCGCTGGCGCAACAGCCAGGACCTGCCTTTCCGCCACGCCAGTTCCCCGGATCATTACCTCGACATCGAAGAACTGGCGGACTACGGCTTGACGGCTTCAACCCTCAGCCATTTCCGCTACGAATTCACCGAACAACTCGCGGCGGGCCGGGCTGCCAATGCCCGGAAATTTCCCACGATCGATCCGAGCAAAGATCCGGCGCGCACGCGCGCGCTGATCGGTTTTCTCCCGTGGACGATCACGGAGTCCTACAGCAAGCTCAAATCAGCGTTCTCCTACTTGCGGGTTTACGAAGAGTTGGGCACGCCGGAAGAAATCGAGAACGCCCGGCAGAATGTCCTTTATCTTATGGGTGTCATGGGCCATTTCGTCGGCGACGCGGCGCAACCGTTGCACACGACCAAACATTTCAACGGCTGGGTGGGCCGCAACCCGCAGGGTTACACCACGAATCGCACATTCCATTCCTGGATTGACGGCGGTTTTTTTCAGAAGGCCGGGCTGGACCGCGCTTCGGAATTTCAAGGCCGATTGCGTCCGGCACAACTCCTGGGCGCCGACGCCGCCGCCGCGAAGCCCGAAGACATTTTCCCCGACGTGATTCGTTTCATTCAGGGGCAGCATCGCCTGGTGGAGCCGCTGTATCAATTGGAGAAGGAAGGCAAACTGAGCGGCGAAGGAAAGGCCGGCCTGGAAGGCCGCGAGTTCCTGCGCGGTCAGGTGATCAAAGCCGGGCAGATGCTCGGCGACCTGTGGTATTCCGCCTGGAAACAAGCGGGTCCGGACACTTATCTGCGGGAACATTTGCAGCGGCGGAAGCAGGGCAAGAGCAACTGAGCAAATGCGTGGGGAGCACACGCGCCCTCGCGTGTTCCGGCCGGCGCCTCGCCGGTCGGCTCGTCAAGAAACCCGTCTGATCAAACGATGCGCTTTCCAAGGGAAAAGTGCGGTCGGCGAGGGCGCCAACTGCTGCACGCGGGGCGCGTGCGCTCCCCTTACGGTTGGGAACACTGCTACGGGGAGCGAATCCGGTAAAAACGGGTCGAGGACAAGCGGACGTCGGCTTCGGTGTATTGGCCCTCGCTGCCCGCAAAGCTCAGGTTGCCGGCGACTGACGCGTAGGGGCCGGTGACTTGATCGGAACGCCACACGGAGTAAGTCCGGCCGGGTTCAGCCTTCCAACTGAGCTTCAAACCAGACGCGGCGCTCAACAACGCGGTGATGGAAATCGTCGCCGGCGGCGTGGTGGGCGCGGACTCGCTGAAAAGCCGTCCATTCCATTGCGTGCCCGGCGACACGCGATTTGTCGAAACGCTAAGTTGCGAAACAAAATCTCCGTTCAAGTTCGGATAGCGCGTCATCGAGCCATCAGTGGGCAGCGCGGAATAGATGACGCGGCTGAGGAGGTTGCCGTCCGCGTTGCGAATCATGATCGAGTCGCCGCCGGAATTGTTGAGGCCAAAGCCGAAAACGTCCTCACTGGCCGGGACTGAAGGGACGCTCAGGGCAGGCGCGAAGCCGTTCAAGGGCCCGCCGTAAACCACGACGGCGTTGGAAGATTGCAGGAGGAACGTTTCGAAGAACCGGTGCCGCAGCGCCGACGAATCGGAGATGGACCAGCGCAGCAGATTCACGTCGGCGCTTCCCAGGTTCGCCAGTTCCACGTATTCGTCCTGGTAACTGGGATTCGGCGCCGGCTCGGCGCGTTTCAACGGATTGAAATGGGGCGCCGTGTTGGTGGTGGCCGGGTTGGCCAGAAATTCGCTGAGAATGACTTGTTGTTCGGCTACGGTGGGCACGTAGATTTTCCAACTCGTGGTGTTCGTGGCCAGGTCGTTCACGGCTTCCAAGGCAGGCGTGAAAAGTTTTCCGGCTTCGGCGGCCCCAGCCTGGAACGTCAACGTCGCGGTGAGCGGGTTGCCGCTCGACGCGCTGGTTTGCCAGGAGACCGGCAAGCCACTCGCGCTGGGTTTGAGAGAAATCGTTTTGCCGCTGGCGTCCGTGATCTGCGCGGTGATCGTCACTTTTTCGCCGAGCCTCAAAGAAACTTCCTCGAACGTGTTCGTCGGGAGGTCGCCTGGGCGCACCAGGCTTTCCAGCACGTTGGTGAAGCGAACGGTCGGCGCTTTGTTCGGGGTCAGGATATCGGCAAACCGCGTCGGAATGAGCTGGTAAGCTGAAGTGCGCGGATCGCTGGTGTCGAACTGGCCGAGCACGCCCAGGACGGTGACGGGGGTGACGGGTTTCGCCTGGCCGCCGATGTCCGTTTGCGCATTGATGAACAGCGCCAGCGTTTGGCCCTGGGCATCGGCCATCTCGATTGTGCCCGTGCGTGGCAGAGTCGGCTCGGCGACGTTCAACACGACGTTGGACGCGACGACGTAGCTGCCTTCGTGTTTTTCGATCTGGGCCGGGTCGTTTTGCCAGGCGAACTCCAGCGGGAGCGGCGCGGGCAAAGGATTATTCTTGCTCATCAGCGTCACCGAATGGTTCGTCGTTCCGGCTACGGGCAGGAATTCCAGCAGGCCGTTGAAATGTCCCAACGGACCGACGACGCGCACGCGATCCCCGGCCGCGGGCACGAACACGTCTGCGCCGTTGCGCCAAAACACGGCGATCCCCGCGGTCGCGTCCTGCACGTAGAAGAGCGCGCTGGGAACGCCGGTCAAATTGGCGTGGGTGGTCACGATGCCTTCGACGGAATAAAGAGTGGTTGTGTCGGAGGGGAGGTGATTGACCGGGTCCACCAGCGTTCGGAGATGCGCGATGTTGGTGGACACGATCTGGACCGGCGACGGAGGAGGCTGGCTCGATTGGGCGACGATATCGGCGTAGCGCGTCGGCAGCAATTGGTATCCGGTCGTGCGCGGATCGGAGCTGTCGAATTGGATGAGCACGCCGGTGACCGTGACCGGTCCGCTGGGCTTGGGCTTCCCCCCGATGTCGGTGCGGGCATCAATGCGCAGGACAAAAGTTTCGCCCGTGGCGTTTGTCATGGTGACATTGCTTCCGGATGTGAACGATCCGCCGGCCGCGTCCACGACCACGTTGGACACGACCATGAGCTTACCCTCGTGGGGCTCAATGAGCGCCGGATCGGTTTGCCAGCGAAATTCCAAGGGAGTCGGCGAGGGCAACGGATTGGCGCTGGAAATCAGCGTGACGCTATGGGTCGTGGTGGCCGTGGTTGGCGCCATTTCCAGCAGGCCATTGAAATGAGTCAGGGAAGCGGTGACTCGAACTTGATCGCCGGCTTTGGGCACAAACTTCGTCGTGCCGCCGCGCCAGAAAACAGCAATGCCCGCCGTGCTGTCCTGAATGTGGAACAGCACGTTCGTGCCCGAGGTCAGATTCACATGGGTCGTGACGACACCTTCCGCGGTGAACAAAGTCGTCGTGTCGGAGGGAACGTAGTTGACCTTGTCCACGGGAGCGCGGACTTGGGCAATGGGCACGACGGGTTGCGCCAGCGCGGACGGCATCGCCGCTCCGGCGAGAACGAAGAGAATCCGAATCATGAATGAAATAGTTTTCATGCAAGGTCTGGCAATCTAACCCGTTTCACAGCAATTCTCAGTTTGAGTTCGGTAGGGCGAGCCTGTCCCCAGCGAGCCGACTCCAACGTGTTTTCAGCACGTCGGACACGGCTCGCCGGGCGTCGGACTCGTCCTACCGCAGCCGACGCTTACGGCACATCGCGCCGCGGATTCCAGATGACATCCGGGTTGAATTTTTCTTCCCGCGATGACGGCGCGCCGTTCGTGATGTAACGGCGTTTGAAAAACGCGGCGTGGCCGTCCACGAAAACAAGATTCGCGCCCGATCCGTTGTGGCGTTGCGCAAACCGCTCGCTTCGGGCAGCCGGGAAAATGCCGTTCCGATCCGGACTGCTCGTGTACGTTTCCAGCGTCGGGCTGAATGCGGTGTCCACCAGGAGCACCACGGCGGACGGACTTTGCACGGTGCTCAGCTTGGGCATGCCGGGATATTCGTAGCTGTTTCCCTGGACGTTGTTGCGGATCGTGGACAGGAGCTTCAAATCCAGGTTCATCACGTAACTGAAGAAGCCGAACGAACCGCCGCTCTTGAAACGGTCGTCACCCGCCGCTCTGGCCGCTGCGCAGTGCCATCCTTTCCCGTTCCCGCCGGGGAAGGGCAGGCGCGTCTTGAAGTCGCTGGTGACGCCGTTCCAGTAATTGGAGAGCGGCTGGTCGCTGAGGTTCGGCGGCAGCGTGTTGAACCACGCGAAAGGATCGTTGGGGCTGCCCGGTCCCGTTGTGCTCCCTGTGTCCACGCCGTACTGCCCGCCGTTATCCGTGCCGTCGCGGGGCATCTGATCTTCGTTGTCGGTGGCAAACACCTGAAGCCCCAGACCCCACTGGCGCAGCGTGGAGAGGCACTGGATCGTTTTGGCTTTGTCTTTGGCGCGGGACAGCGCGGGGAGAAGCATCCCGGCCAGGATCGCGATGATGGCGATCACGACAAGCAATTCGATCAAAGTGAACGCGGCTCCGCGTCGGCCGAACAAGTGGGGACATGAACCGGGTGAACGCATCGCTTCAATGCCGGCCATGTTAGGCAGGTCCGATCCGTTTCGTCACCGTCAATCTCGTAACAAAGCGCTGGTAAGTTGAGAAGGCACCGGGCCAAAAATGAACACGGATGAACCCAGCGTGGTTTCGCCGCAACCAAAGTAATCAGTACCCAGTAATCGGCTAAGAGGCCGTGAGATACTGCTTGGTCCGCGGGATGGAGGACAAAGCTCGCAGCGCAGAGTTGCACTCTGCCGTATCGCAGAATTGTATTCTGCGGGGCGTCTCCCAGTCCGAGCCCGCTGGGACTTGCCGGCGCCCTGCCGATTGGAAATCGGCGATACAGCAGATTGAAAATCTGCGCTACGGTTCTGCTGTCGATCTGTCGTCAATCCCACGGTCTGATCAGTAACGGTGTAACGATTTGGTTGCGGCGTCAGCCGCGCTTCCCTGGGATTTCCTCGTGCAGCAATTCTCGCAACTGCGGCTCCTCACACGCGGCGAGTTCGGAGCGCGTGCCAATCCTTCGCCAGCCTTTCCCGGCAATCAACGCGAACTGTTGCCCGGACCCAAGCCACGGGCGGAAATCATCCGTGGCCACGACGATCGCTGTGCGGCGCCGGCTCAAGACGGCGTGCCCCGCGCACAGACTGGACAGGAAATCGATCCACCAACGCCGCTGCGCCGGGTCGGAGTCCCGGACGGGATTGTCCAGCAGCAGCAATTCCGGCTGCAAGGCCAGCGCGCGCGCCAGGGCGACCCGGGAGCGAAGACTCCGATTCACGCTGGCGGGTGTTCGGTTGGCCAGCGCGGATAGCCCCGTGTGTTCGAGAATTTCATCGACCCGTTCGCGGACCTCTGGCGCGTCGCAGTTCCCGTGATAGCAGAGCGGCAGCGCGAGATTCTCGCCGACGGTCATCTGGTTGAACAACCGGCCCTCGTTTCCGAACACGAGTCCGGCCCGGCGCCGTTGGCGAAGGAAGCTCTCTTCATCCAGCCGCATCAGTTCTTGTCCGAAGAGCCGGTGCACCCCGCGAACGGGCCGCAGCAGCCCCGCTGCCGTCGCCAGCAAATCGCTTTTGCCCGAACCCGAAGAGCCGCCCACGATCCAAAAATCGCCGATGCCAACCGTCCAATCGATGCCTTCGATCACCGCGGATTCGGGCGCGTGCGAAGCGGCGACGCACACATCCAGCATTTCCAGAGCAGCGGCGGTGGGGACCGGTTCGGAGTTCAAAGTTTAAGGTTCAAAGTTCAGATGGGTGGAACGGGCTACCAGCCCGTTTGCGGCGGCAACCTGCCGCCGAACCAGTGGCCTGTTCCAGCCTAGAGACATTTTCAAAATGCGCTCTCACATCAGCAAATATATGATGATGAACAACGCGTCGAGCAACGTGCACGCGACCAGGCTCTCGACCACCGCGCGCGTAGTTGCTTCGGCCACTTCCTGGATGCGCAACGGCCGCGCCAGCCCGTGAAAGCATGTCACGACCGCGATGATGGTTCCGAACGCGCAAGTCTTAAGCGCAAGCAAGACGAAATCTTCCCAGCGCAACGCCGTCGCAAGCTGGCTGAAGTAATCGCCCGGCATCAGCGGAACGTCCTGCAAAAACGCGAACAGGTAACCGCCTCCCAGCGCCATCAAAATCAAATAGACCGTGAGCGAGAAAATCCCCAGCGCCAGCCCCACCACGCGCGGCATGACGAGGTAATGAATCGGATCGATGCCGAGCGCTTCGAGCGCTTCCACTTCCCCCAGCGCCCGCGCCGTCCCCAACTCGATCACGATGGCTGTGCCGATGCGCGCGAGCACAAGAAGCGCCGTGATCAGCGGCCCCAATTCGCGGACGACCACCGTCACCATGATCGCGCCCGCGTAGGTCGTCGCGCCGACGCGGCTCAATAGCGCGACCGTCTGGCCGATGACAACGAGCCCCAACGCCAGGGCCACGAAGGAAACGATGGGCAACAGTCTCACTCCGGCGCGATGAATCTGAGCGCGGATCAGAGGGTGGATGACGTGCGACGCCGTTTTGAATTTCGTCACGATGACCCCCAGGGTGATCAACCCGAACGCGCCTAGTCCCTGGACAGTGTGAAGCAGCCGCAGGATTCTCCAGCCAATCCAATTGAGGTAACGCCGCGCCCAACGGACCTGGAGCGTGTCACCGCTTGAATCCAGGCCAGCGGTCGGAGTCGGAGCGTCGTGCACGGCGGCAAATTAAGTCGCGGTTGCCGGAGGGTCAAACGGAACAACAAGTGGCAGGATTTGCAGTGCGGCGCAGCCCCAATCGGAGTCGTTCAAGCGTTACAACGTTAAATCGTTAAAACGGTTTAATGGGTTACATGTTTAGAAACCTGCCAGTGCGAAGTGTGACTCCCAAGCCTCTCGCCGCGGATGGAACAGAGGGACAATTTCTTGGTTAGCGAGTCTTGCGGTCAAGTCCCCTTCACGGCACGCGGATCAAATCAATGCGTTTCAGATCACTCACGCCCAGTTCGAGCAGCGAGGCGTTGGTGTAGATTTGGAAGTTCGACGTGACGGGAGGGATCTTGCTCAGTTCCCGCTGCCGGTTCAATTCGTCGATCGACAACACGTCCAGGGCGACCGGGTCCGTGCTGAACCGCAATTGCCGCAGCATGGTGGAATAGTGCAGGTGCATCTTCTCTTCTCCCTGATACTGGCACATCAACGCATCGACGATGTTCAGGACCACGCGATCTCCCAGTTGCGGCAGCGCGAAGATCTCCGGGATCGCTTCCCCCAGATGCTGCAGGCCGGACTCGAACCGAATCGTGTTATCGACGCTTCCGAACGCCAACCCGAACAGATTTCCGGAAACGCCGGTCAAGTTGTGGTTCAGCAGCGGAGTCACATTGATGATTTTGGTGATCCGTTGGGTGAGCAGCTTCGAGACAAAAGATTTGCGCCCGATCCCTTCGCCCTTTTTGCCGAATTCGAAGTCGCCCCAGACCAGCCTGCCGATCAAGGACGCGTCGTAGAAAGCGTTCTCGTCGTAGCCGGCCTCGGCGCTGCCGGCGGCCTGCACGCCGTACCGGTTGGCCAGGTCACAAAAACCGGCCGACCGCAGATCAATCAGGTGTTTGTCCCAAATGACGATTTGTTTGGGAGCGAATCCGGCTTCGAGCAAGCCTTCGATGACGGCGCCGACCACGGCTGGGCGCGTGCCGCTGGTCTTTCCCAACCCCGAATGCACTTTGATGCCGACGACTTCCTGAGTGGACATCAGGCTTTGCCACGCGGCGGCCACATTCCTCCGTCCGGTTATTGCGGTCAGTCCGCGGCGGACCATGTCCTCGATCCGCTCCGGTTGCGGGTCAAAGGCGATCATTGCTTGCGGGTCTTCCACGACCACCACGCGCGCGCGTTTCGCCTGGCCAGGGCCGGGAAAAGCCGGAGGTTCGGCGGCGGCCAGCGTCCAGGCCAGCATCGTTCCGATGTAGAACCTTAGAGCCTGTCTGAAAATTCTGAGGGGCGCTGTTTTCGCGCAAAGGGCCGTATCAGGCGCAACGAAGGAGAATATCCCTGGTGGATCTTCGACTGAGGAGCAACGAAGCCAGAAGGCCCTTTGCGCGAAAACCCTCCGGGCGGCAGGTCTTTTGGCCGTGGCCTTCGTTGGCTCGGTCCTCACAGCCCGTGGCGGGGATGCTCGGACCTCGCCGCCTTGGCCACGGCCAAAATCCCTTGCCGCAGCGCCCCTCATAATTTTCAGACAGGTTCTTAAGGTAGGGACGGATTCCACTCCGTCCCTGACTTTACTGAGCCATCGAAAAGACAATTTCAGGGACGCGGTGGAACGCGTCCTTACCACCAGTGCACGCCCGGGAGTTTGTTCAAGCAGCCTGAATGCCGCGGTCCGTCTCATGATGTTGCTTGCTGCCATGGAACAGCGCGTTTCTTGACGCGCCGAGCGGCGAATGCTACCACCGTGGATGATGCTCGCCACAAAAAATTGGGGCTCGGTCGCAGTGCTGTGCTGCGTGGCGATGGGCGCGATCAGTCTCGTCATCGGGTGCAGCCCGCCCGGCACCCGTGCGTTCCTGGAAGGCGACCGCTTGTTGCGCCAGGGCAAATTCGCTCCCGCGATTGAACAGCTCAAGATCGCGACCGAACTCCTCGCGGAGTCCGCGCAACCGCGCGCCTGGAATCATCTCGGTTTGGCTTATCATCAAGCCGGCCAGCCCAATGAGGCCGTCCAGGCTTATCAGCAAGCGCTGCGGCTCAATCCGAACCTGGCCGTCACGCGCTTCAATCTGGGCTGCCTTCACTTCGATCTGAACAATTTTCCCGCCGCCATCGCGGAACTGAGCGCGTACACCGTGCTCGAACCCAAAACCGCCCCTGCCTGGTTGAAACTGGCTTCAGCGTATCTCCGCACGCGGCAGTTCGATGCGGCGGAGAAATCTTATCAGACCGCGCTGCAGTTGAACCCGGCCTTGCCGGAAGCGCTGAACGGACTGGGACTGATTCAAATTCAACGGAAACGCCTGCGCGAAGCGCTCACCTTCTTCAACACGGCCCTCGAAAAACAACCCAACTACGCGCCGGCGCTCTTGAACCTCGCCGTCACTTATCACCCGCAGAATCGCTTGCTCGCCTTGCGCAAGTATCGCGAATACGTGGAACTCAAACCTCGCCCGCCCGATTCTTTGGCCGTCGAAGAGATCATCCGGCAGATCGAAGCCGAACTGAATCCTCCACCGCGGCTGGTTCACACGAACCCTCCTCCCGCGCTGACGAATCTCGCCCAGGCGAAAGTTGCTTTGAGCAATGCTCCGGCGCCGCCGCGTGCCACCACAAGTCCGCCGCCGACTCTGGTGGCTTCAGCGCTGCCGCAATCGAAAACTTCTCCTCCAAAATCAAACGCATCGCTGGAACGGCCGGCCACAGACGCAAAGCCGGGCACTCCGCCGATCGCGTCCTCCACGCCCATCGCTCCGCCCTCCGGCGAGCTCAGGGAAGAACCGCTTCCGAGAATCGAAGTCGTCACGCTGAGCAACGATTTTGCCCCGAAGTTGCCCCAAGATGTCACCCCGGAACCGCCGCCGACGCCGCCCGCAACCAATACGCTGTTGGCCGCAACGCCGCAAACTGTGCCAGAAGAATCGCCTTCCGCGCCTTTAATCCGGTCCGTCGCGCTCCGGGAAAAACCCAAGAGCGCCGCTCGCCGAGTGCTCGACAAACTGGACCCGCGCGGCTGGTTCGGAAGAAAAAGCGCTGCGGCGACAGCCGCCGAGCGCGAGCCGGCAGCGCAGGAGCGCGCAACTCGCGAGACCGAGAATCGGCCCGTCCGTTACGCGCCCCCGCCCGCGCCGGCCGTGAACCCGCGCCCGCAACCGCCGCCGGTGCCGCGCTACCCGTATCGGTCCCCGGCGAGACCTGCAGCGGGAGATCGCGCACAGGCGGAACCATTTTTCGCGCAAGGTTTGAGAGCGCACCGGGAGCGGAGGTTGACGTCAGCCATCGAGGCCTACCGGGCAGCGATCAAATTCGACCCAAGTTACTTCGATGCTCACTTCAATCTGGGGCTGGCGGCCTTCGATGTGAAGGATTTGGGACAATCGCTTCTGGCTTGCGAGTATGCCCTGGCGCTCGATGCCGGCTCCGCGGACGCGCGTTACAACTTCGCGTTGGCCTTGGAGCGCGCCGGATTCTATCTTGATGCCGCAAATGAGCTCGAAAAGGTGCTCACGGACCACTCAGACAATGACCGGGCTCACTTCGCGCTGGCGAAAGTCCAGGCCGAACGGCTGGCTCAGATCGATTCCGCGCGCGAACATTATCGGCGTGTGCTGCGGCTCAATCCGGCGCATCCCGAAGCGGCCGCGATCCGCTACTGGCTCGCCGCTCATCCTTGATGCTGCCACGGCACGTCGCCTGCTCTAAGGCAGTCGCGTGGACTGCGCAAACTTTTCGTCCAGGCAATTCGCTTGGCGCAATCGAAGATTTAACGCTCTAACGACAATGATTGCGACTCTGCCGGATCGTGGCACTCTATCTTGCGGTCGAAATTGCTTGTAAGCGGCGATCAAATTTTTCGGCCCATTAAGCGATTTAGCGATTTAACTTTCTAACGTTTTGACGAATTCGGTTGCGGTTCTGCCAGGCCCGGCCGGCCCTCGCGTGAACGATGAATCTGCCAAACGTGCCATTCAACTGGGTTGATCTGGTCGTAGTTGCCGCCCTGCTGGTCGGGGCGTTGATCGGCCGGAAGAAGGGGATGTCAGAGGAACTCCTGCCGGTTTTCCAGTGGCTGGCGATCGTGGCGGTGGGCGCGCTGTATTACGAGCCGTTTGGCAAATTCCTCGCCGAGTACACGAACCTGAGCCTGTTGCCGGCCTACCTCATTGTCTATCTGGGCATCCTGCTGGGCCACGTCCTTTTCTTCAGTTGGCTCAAACGAATCGTCGGCGAGAAACTGGTGGCCAGCGACATCTTTGGCCGTCTCGAATTCTACCTGGGCATGGCGGCGGGCGCCGCCCGGTTTGGCTGCATCGTGATGGTGGCTTTCGCGATGCTCCACGCGCGATACATCAGCCCGGACCAATTGGCTGCCGAAGCCAAAATGCAGCGCGAGAATTTCGGCAGCATCACCTTTCCGACCCTCGGCTTGCTCCAGCAATCGGTCTTCGAGAAATCCGCCGTTGGCCGCGCCGTCAAAAAGTATTTGAACGAGCAATTGATCGCCGCCACGCCGCCTAATCGATACCTGGTGAAACGCGAAAGCGTCACCCGCCGCCGCGAACGGGCGGTGGATGAGGTGATGGGAAAATGATTCGGCCATGACAAACGGTTCGAGGTGACTACACTCGACGCCGTGAAACCATACTGGCAAGGCGTCTTCCCCGCCGTCACGACGCAAATGAAGAAGGACGGCTCCCTCGATCTCCACGGCACCGCCCGCCACGTCGAAGTGCTCCTGAAATCCGGCGTCACCGGCGTGATTATGCTGGGATCTCTCGGCGAAAATCAGTCGCTGGATCCCGATGAAAAGCGGCGCGTAGTCGAAGCCACCGTAAAAACCGTCGATGGCCGCGTGCCGGTCCTGAGCGGCGTGGCCGAAACGAGCGCAACCGGCGCGTGCCGTCACGTTCGCGATTGCGAGAAGCTCGGCGCCGACGGTTTCATGCTCATGCCGCCGATGGTCTATAAATCCCCCGACCCGCGCGAGACGCTCGTTTATTTCCGCACCGTGGCCAGAGCGACCGGGCTGCCGATCATGATTTACAACAATCCCATCAGTTACGGGAACGACATTACGCCGGAGATGTTCGCCACCCTCGCGGACCAGAAAAATTTCGTCGCGCTCAAGGAAAGCTCGGCCAACACGCGCCGGATCACCGACCTGCACAACACGGTGGGAGAGCGCTACGCCCTCTTCACCGGAGTCGATGATCTTGCGCTCGAATGCGCCATCATCGGGATCGACGGGTGGGTCGCCGGCGTGGGACTCGCCTTCCCTCGCGAGAATCAGTATTTTTGGGAACTGACCCGCCGCGGCGAATGGGACAAGGCGCGAGAGATCTATCGCTGGTTCACGCCGCTGCTGCATTTGGACACGCATCCGAAGTTCGTTCAATACATCAAGCTCGCGGTGCAGGAGTGCGGCCTGGGAAGCGAGTGGGTGCGCCCGCCGCGCTTGCCGCTGGCGGGAGAGGAACGCAAACAGATTTTGAAGATCATCCGCGACGGCATCGCGCTGCGTCCGAAAATCCCATCGCGCAAATGAAGGCGTTGTTCTGGGGTTGCCATTCGGTCAAGGACCAGGGTGAGACCGCCGAGAAACTTTGGATGCAATCAACTCTGCGGGCCGTCCTGCTCTTCACCGTCGTTTGTCAATTGGCGGGTCTTGCGCGGGCCCAGGCTGCGGCATACCGGCCTCCCAATATCATTCTGATTCTGGTGGACGATCTAGGGTGGGCCGACCTTGGCTGCTATGGAAGCACGTTTCACGAGACGCCGAACATTGATCGCCTCGCGCGCGAAGGCGTCCGGTTCACGCAGGCATATTCCGCTTGCACCGTTTGCTCACCGACGCGCGCGAGTCTTCTCACCGGCAAATCTCCCGCGCGCCTCCACATTACGGACTGGATTCCGGGACACAAACGGCCGGAGGCAAAACTGCGCGTTCCCGACTGGACGCAGCACCTGGCGACGAACGAATGGAATCTTGCCAAAGCGCTCAAGTCGGCTGGCTACGCCACCATCTCCATCGGCAAATGGCATCTTGGCGGACCCAAATTCTATCCGGAGCAGCAAGGTTTCGATGCGAACATCGGCGGCACGGACCGCGGGCAACCGCCCAGCTACGTTTCGCCGTATAAAATTCAGACGCTGCCCGACGGACCGCCGGGCGAATTCCTGACGGATCGCGAAGCTGCCGAAGCTTGCCGGTTCATCGAAGCCAACCGCGCCCGTCCGTTTTTCATTTACCTGCCGCATTACGCGGTTCACCAGCCCATTGCCGGCAAACCCGGCGTCGTCGCGAAATACCGCGCCAAAGCCAAACCCGACGCGCCGCAACGCAACGCCACTTATGCCGCGCTTCTTGAAAGCGTCGATGACGCGCTGGGCCGCATCCGCTCGAAACTGGACGAACTCAAACTGAGCGACCGCACGGTTCTCATTTTTACTTCCGACAATGGCGGGTTGATCTTGGACGGAAAGAACGCGCCGACGAGCAACGCGCCCCTCCGATCCGGCAAAGGCTCGCCCTACGAAGGCGGCGTCCGCGTGCCGTTGCTCATCCACTGGCCGAACCGCGCAAAGGCCGGCGCGATTTGCGAAGCGCCGGTCATGAGCATCGATCTCTTTCCCACGCTCCTCGAAATCGCAGGCGCGAAGAGGCCGCTCGATCACCCATCCGATGGCCGCAGCCTCGTTCCGTTGGTGTCGGGCGCGGCGGCGCTGGAGCGCGAGGCCCTTTACTGGCATTACCCGCATTATCATCCCGGCGGCGCAACGCCCTATGGAGCGATCCGGCAAGGCGATTTCAAGTTGATCGAGTTTTTCGAGGATGGCCGTCTGGAACTTTTCAATCTGAAGCGCGATCCAGGCGAGCAGCAAGAACTGGCTGCCGATCACCCCGAAGTCGCGCAGCGCCTGCAAAATCAACTCGCCGCCTGGCGCAAAGAAATCGGCGCGCAAATGCCGGTGGCAAATCCACACTACAAACCTTGAAGGACTCTCGGCCATGAGCGAACACTGGACTCAAAGTAGGGCAAGCTTCCAGCCTGCCTCCGTCGAGGAGCGAGGCCGTGTCTTTCCAGGTCCGAACAGGAGCACACAGAGGAAACCGAGATCAACCGGGCACAAGTTTTGGCCTCTGTTCCCTTCGTTTGCTCCTGTTCCAAGTCAATTGTCGGCCGGAGGCAGGCAGGATGCCTGCCCTACGTTGGAGACGCGCGTGACGGTTTTTCGTTCTCTTCTGATACTCCTGCTGCTCTCAGTTCTGCGAGCCGAGGTTTCGCTGGCCGCCGTTTCTGATCCTGCCTGGGGCAAGATTGTTTTCGCAACCAACTCGACCGGCCAGATTCAGGCCGAAGCCCGCGGGTGGCCTGCGGACGGGAAACTCTCGCTTCCCACAGCTTTCCCAAACATCACTGCGGCGCGTTTGCTTGACGGTCGCCAGCGCGTGCCCTTGAAGTGGGTTTTCAACGCGGACGCCTCGCAGCTTCATGTGGAGCTTCCCGCGAAACCACCTGCGACTTTGCCAGCGACCATTCTTCTGGAAACGGCGGAGGGCAGCCAACAATTCGCGGACGGCCGAATCGTCTTCTCGGCGCTCGACGCGAAAGTGCACGGAACGCGCGCCCGGCTGGAGTCCCACCCTGGGAATCACCGCATCGGCTTCTGGACGGACACCGGCGAATCGGTGAGTTGGAATTACAAGCCGACGCGCTGGGGAATGTACTCGCTTGAGGTTGCGTTCTCCGCTGACGGCGGCGCCGACACCGAATTGCTGTTTGAAATCGCGGGCCAGAATTTCACCGTGATTCGTCCGGCCACGGGCAGTTGGTATCGCTATCAAACGCTTGGTCTTGGTTCGATTTACCTCGCGAAGCCCGAACCATTCATCGTGCGCGTGAGTTGCAGGAAGATGACCGGCGCTGCGGTCATGAACCTTAAGGCCGTGACGCTTCATCCCGCGCCTGAAGGAAAACCGATCTTCCAGGACGCGTCCGGCGAGATCTCGCTGCACGCGCGAGACGCCATCACGCACAGCGTCATGATGCGCTACGAACCAGCGACGAACAAAAACTGCCTCGGCTATTGGACGAACCCGAAGGACTGGGCGGAGTGGGAATTCGCGGTGACGAAGCCGGGCATGTTCGACGTCGAAGTCTGGCAAGGTTGCGGGAAAGGGCATGGCGGGAGCGACGTGGCAGTCGAAGTCGCGGGCAAATCCTTTGCTTTCGTGGTGGAAGATACCGGCCATTTCCAGAACTTCGTGCCTCGGCGTCTCGGGCGGGTTGAACTGGCAAAAGCAGGAAC
Organism: Verrucomicrobiota bacterium; assembly: GCA_016871535.1. NCBI lineage: Bacteria > Pseudomonadati > Verrucomicrobiota > Verrucomicrobiota bacterium. Next base: position 27,739 of record VHCZ01000014.1, on the reverse strand, counting down.
TTACGACCTGGCTGTAAAGCCGCGGCGGAAACAAGCCGGCGCGGTGATGGATATTCGGCAGGTGCGTCTGGTCCCGGTCAAGGCAGCCGCGGAAGTATCTCCAGCGCTTAAGCGATTTCTGGAAGCGCGCCGAGTGGTTTTTCTAGGCGACAGCATTACTTACGGAGGCGAGTACGTCGAGTGGGTGGAGACTTTCGTGCGGACGCACTATCCGGAGGCGAAGGTTGAGTTCATCAATCTCGGGTTACCGAGCGAAACCGTCTCGGGCCTTTCGGAACCGGGCCACGCGAACGGCGCATTCCCGCGCCCTTACTTGCACGAAAGGTTTGGCCGCGTTCTGGAAAAGGCGCGCCCGGATTTGATCGTCGCGTGTTACGGAATGAACGATGGCATTTACCATCCGTCTAGTGAGGAACGCTTTAAAAAATTCCAGGATGGGATGCGCATGCTCAGGGAACGTGGCGGTGCCGGCGACGCCTATATTGTTCACGTCACACCCTCCACTTTCGATTCCTTGCCGCTGAAGAGCCGAGTGCTGCCTGCGGGTCTGGCCGAATACCGCTCTCCGTACGAAGGCTACAACGAAGTGCTAGATCGCTATTCGGAATGGCTCCTTGCGCAGCGGGCGCACGGTTGGGAAGTCGTGGATGCTCATGGACCGATGAACCGCTTCATCGCGGCCGAGCGCCAGACTCGGCCAGATTTCAAGCTGGCGGGCGATGGCGTCCATATCAACAGCCAGGGACACTGGTTGATCGCTCGCGAAATCCTCCGGCACTTCGGCGCTCCAGCAGAGATCGTGGCGGAGGACCTGCCAGGCGCATTGCTCGGTTCGCATCCGCGCGGAGCTGAGATTCTGAAGCTGGTTCAGCAACGGCAACGCTTGCTCAAGGACGCCTGGCTCACGCACGTCGGCCATCTCCGGCCTGGGATGAAGTCAGGCAAGCCGTTGTCTGAGGCACAATCTGAGGTGGAGGAAATCGAGGAGAAGATCCGTGCGCTTACCGACAATCGCTGACCGCGGCGAGGAAAGTGTGTACACTGGTGTTTGGCTGAACAGGAGGAACGAAGCAAGAGCGAGACGGCAAGCTTTCCAGGAACGAACTGACCCACCCCTTCGCCCCTCCTTGGAGGGGAACTGAGCCTGCGGCACCGGACGGAGTCCCCTCCTGGGAGGGGAAGGCGCATGGGCCGTGTGCGTGGCACCGTCGCAGCTTCCCATGAAACTCCCCTCAAATTCAGGGCGGACCACAAATTGAGAAAGAAGCATTCATGGTCCGCCCGAATTTGTGGGGAAGATAACCGCGCGGCTAGAACTCGTCGAAGAGCGGGCCGCCGGGGTGTTCGGGATTGGGGACCACGCGGCGTTTCCGCAGATCGACGACAAGGTCCAACGCTTCGAGCGGGATTTGGCCGATGAGGTTGGGCAGTTCATCCGGGATTTCAACGACTTGAAAGATGCCGGTGCGCCCCGCCAGTTTCAGTTCCACGGGCGAACAGACACGGCGTTCCTCGATGCGATTCGACATGGTGCGAGAGCGCACTTTATCGATGGGGCGCAAGCCGAGCTTTTTCACCAGATTCCTTTTGAGGTAGAAAAAGCCCGCGCCCGTGTCAATTAATGCCTCCGTCGCCAGCGAGCGCGGCGCGGTTTTTCGAGCGCCGGCAGCGGCAAGCTCAACGTCTCCCCAATTCTGAATTTCAATCTTCTCGATGACTTTGCCCACGCCCCTAAAATATGGTGGGTTGCTCCCAGCGTCGAGAAAATCATGGTTTGCGTGGGAGTCATCGGTTAGAAATCTGGCCCTGCAATCAAGATGAACCGCATCCAAATCATCGATTCCCACACCGGCGGCGAGCCCACGCGCGTCGTGATCCGCGGCGGGCCGGACCTCGGCGGCGGGACCGTGGCCGAACGGCTGAAAGTTTTTCGCCAGACACACGACGGCTTTCGCTCGGCGGTCGTCAATGAACCGCGCGGCTCCGACGTGCTCGTCGGCGCGTTGCTCGTCGAGCCCGGCGACTCGTCGTGCGCCGCCGGCGTCATTTTTTTCAACAACGTCGGTTACCTGGGCATGTGCGGCCACGGCGCCATCGGCTTGATCGTGACGCTCGCGCACATGGGAAAAATCAAGCCGGGCGAGCATCGCATCGATACGCCGGTGGGCGTCGTGACGGCGACGTTGAACGCGGACGGCAGCGTTTCCGTGAACAACGTGCCGAGCTATCGAAAGGCCAAGGGAATCGTCGTCGAGGTGTCGCATGCGGACGGCGCGCCGGGGAAGCGCCCTGCCGTATCGGTTACCGGAGATGTGGCGTGGGGAGGCAATTGGTTCTTTTTGGTCGAACGCCACGAGCAAGCGCTGGAACTGGGCAATGTTGAGAAGCTCACCGACTTCACCTGGCGCATCCGGCAGGCCGTGAACGCGCAAGGGTTCCCCGAAGTGGATCACGTCGAGATCTTCGGGCCGCCGGTCAACTCGTGGGCGAAGTCGCGGAATTTTGTGTTGTGTCCAGGCAAAGCGTATGACCGCTCGCCCTGCGGCACCGGCACGAGCGCCAAGCTGGCTTGCCTCGCCGCAGACGGAAAACTCGAAGAAGGCCAGCCGTGGGTGCAAGAAAGTATTCTGGGCAGTCTTTTCACCGGCCGTTACCGCTGGCTTGACCGCGCAAAGGGCACGGTGGCTCCAACCATCACCGGCACGGCGTTTGTCAACTCGGAAGCGACCTTGCTGCTTCAAGACCAAGATCCGTTCTGCTGGGGAATTCGAGCGTAAGCGGAGTGGAGTATCCTTCAAGGAAGGTGGGGAGCGTCCTCGCGAGCCAATCGCCATCGACGACAGCTCGGCTGGGGAGCGCACGCGCCCCGCGTGTTGGAGTCGGCGCCCTCGCCGACTCCATTCAATCGGACTGAAGCCGTCCCACTCTGTACCGTGTTTGAAACCACGTTCCGGCTGGCGAGGCGCCAGTCGGAACACGTGAGGCGCGTGTGCTCCCCAGTTCCAAATGAATCGTTCCGGCCAGGTGGATCGCGGAATCCGCTTGCCAGGCAGGCTGGAAGCCTGCCCTACTTTGAGAGACAAGCACGCTCGCATCGTTATGAATTCGTCTGGTTATCTCTCCCTCATTTCATGGCTGGTTGCCCTGGGGCTTCCTGTGGCCTCGGCCGCGGCGCCAACCGCCCGGAAACCCAGCATCATCTTCATCCTTGCCGACGATCTCGGCTACGGCGACCTGGGTTGCTTCGGCCAAAAGAAAATCCGCACGCCCAATATCGACCGCCTCGCGGCCGAAGGCATGCGCTTCACGCAGCATTACTCCGGCAACGCCGTGTGCGCGCCGTCGCGTTGCGTGCTCATGACCGGCAAACATCCCGGGCACGCGTTCATCCGCGACAATCGCGGCGTCAAACCGGAAGGGCAATACCCCATTCCCGCCGACACCGTCACTCTGGGAAAGCTCCTCCAAGAACAGGGCTATGTGACCGGCGCGTTTGGCAAATGGGGCCTCGGCGGCCCGGGCAGCACCGGTGAGCCTTTGAAACAGGGCATCGACCGTTTCTTCGGCTACAATTGCCAGAGCATCGCGCACAATTATTACCCGACTTCGCTCTGGGACAATGCCCGGCGGGTAATGCTCAATAACCCGGCGTTTTCCGCGCACCAAAAGTTCCCGGCCGACGCAGACCCCCGCGATCCCGCCAGCTACACGAGATACACTGGCAAGGATTACGCGCCGGATCTGATCGGGGACCAAGCGCTGCGCTTCATTCGCGAGAACAAGGACCGGCCTTTCTTTCTCTATTATCCAACCACCGTCCCGCATCTGGCGCTGCAAGTGCCGGAGGATTCGCTTGCGGAATACGCCGGCCAGTTCCCCGAGGAACCCTACCTGGGCGACAGAAATTATCTGCCGCATCGCACGCCGCGCGCTGCGTACGCCGCGATGATCACGCGCATGGATCGTGAGGTCGGACGCGTCATGGCCCTGGTGAATGAGCTCGGCCTGGACGAGAAAACGATTTTCGTTTTCAGCTCGGACAATGGCCCGCTCTACAATCGGCTCGGCGGCACCGAAACGGATTTCTTCAATTCGGCGCACGCTTTCCGAGGGCGCAAGGGTTCGCTCTACGAAGCCGGCGTGCGCGTCCCGTGCCTTGTGCGTTGGAAAGGCCGCATCGCGGCAGGCAAGGCCTCGAATCGATTGACGGGCTTCGAGGATTGGGTGCCGACGTTGCTCGAACTGATCGGGAGCCAGAAAGCCACGGCGAAGAACATCGATGGGATTAGCTTCGCCCCGACGTTGCTCGGCAAAAGGCAGAGGCCGCGTCCATTCCTGTACCGCGAGTTTCCCGCGTATGGCGGACAGCAATCGGTGCGCGTCGGCGATTGGAAGGCTGTGCGCCAAAATCTGAATCCGCCCCGGAAACAACCGACCCCCGCCATCCGCACGGAACTCTACGACCTCGCGCGCGATCCGAGTGAAACGAGGGATGTCGCGGCCGAACATCCTGAGATGGTGGCCAAGTTGGAGAGAATCCTGGGCGAACAACACAACGCCTCGCAGGAATTTCCCATCCGCGCGCTCGACGGCGAATGAGTGGACGCTGGTGACTCCCCACGAATTCAGGGCGGATCACGAATGAGAAATCTGGATTGGCAATGGGTGCTCAAAAGCAAAGGGTCCCCACAAATTCAGAGCGACCACGAATGAGAAATCTCATAATCTCGAATTTGTGGTCCGCCTTGAATTCGTGGGGATTTCTCAAGGTCCTCTCACATTGAAGGATTAGCGATGTCCATGGCGAAAGGGGTCTTAATTATCGGCGGCGGCGTCATCGGCCTGAGCACGGCGTATTATCTCGCGCGGCGGGGGCATCGGGTGACCATTTTGGATCGGGTGGCATCCGAACATTGGAACTGTTCCTACGGCAACGCCGGGATGATCACGCCGAGCCACTTCGTGCCCCTGGCGGCCCCCGGCATGGTTGCGCTGGGTCTCAAATGGATGTGGAATCCGGAAAGCCCGTTCTACATCAAGCCGCGCTTGAGTTGGGACCTCGTGAGCTGGGGCTGGAAATTCTACTGCGCCGCCAACGCTCAACGCGTTGCTCAGGCCGCGCCGGTCTTGCGCGACCTCAGCCTGGCCAGCCGCGCTTGTTTCGAGGAACTCGCGGCGCTTCCCGACAATGACTTCGGCCTGGTGAAAAAGGGTCTCCTCGCGCTCTGCAAAACCGAAAATGCGTTCGAAGAGGAAGCGAAAACCGCCGAGCAAGCCCGATCCCTTGGAATCCCAGCGGAGGTGCTTGATGCCAGACAAACGGCGAAACTCGATCCCAACGTGCGCATGGACATTTGCGGCTCGGTTTATTTCCCGCTGGATTGCCACCTCACGCCGCAGCGGTTCATGGCCGCCTTGCAGCAACAGCTTGCCAAACTTGGCGCCCAGTTTTCGTGGAACACCGAAGTCAAGGGCTTTACGCATCACGCATCACGCATTACGAGCGTGCAGACGTCCCAAGGGGAAGTCTCCGCCGATGAATTCGTGATCTGCGGCGGCTCCTGGTCGCCGGTCCTGGCGCGCGAATTGGAGCTTCGGCTCCCGATGCAAGCCGGCAAAGGCTACAGCCTGACCCTGCCGAAGCCGCGGCAGCTTCCCTCCATTTGCGCTATCTTCACCGAAGCCCGCGTGGCTGCCACGCCCATGGGATCGTCGCTGCGCTTCGGCGGCACCATGGAAATCGCGGACCTCAACGAAGAGATCAATCCCATCCGTGTCCAAGGAATTCTCAAGGCCGTGCCGAAGTACTATCCGGATTTTTCGCCGAAAGACTTCGAGGGAGTTCAGCCGTGGTGCGGGTTGCGCCCTGTTTCGCCCGATGGATTGCCGTATGTGGGTCGCGTTCGGCGCTACGCGAACCTTTCCATTGCCACCGGCCACGCGATGCTGGGCCTGAGCCTGGGGCCCATCACGGGCAAGCTCATTTCGGAAGTCCTTTCCGATGAAAAGCCATCGATCGACATAGCGCTTCTGAATCCGGACCGATACGGATAGAAACGTCAGGGGCAGTCTTTGAGTTGCGGGGAAGAGCGGAGCCTCACGCTTTCGTCTCGATGGGTCTCGCGATCCACGATGCACTTCGGATCATCCACGAGCGAGCCTTCCTCCACGTCGAAGCCGGCATTGCCCAGGATGGTCCGCTGCGACAACGGGCCGGAGGTCAACAGGAACTTCCGCATTACCGAACCAAGGGTAACTCCAGACACACGCCCAGTTCGATGAACGCGGCAAGAGAAAAATCGATTCTGATCGCAACAAGCAGCAACAAGCATTTCAACCGGCTTGAACTCACCCGGGAGAACGGATACGTTCCGCGCATGATTGCGACGAGTAACGGTTACATAGTCCGTAAAGTGGGAGTGCGTTCGGGCCACCCTGTCGTGGAGGGCACGCGCATCGGCGTGCATGACGTCCTCGCGATGACGAAAACCGGAGCCTCGGTCGATGAAGTGGTGGCAAGCTTTCCCCGGCTGACCCGCGCGCAGGTTTATGAATGCCTGGCCTATTACGAAGACCACCGCAGCGAGTTAGACCCACTCGTCGCCGCGCAAACCGCTCAGCTCGACGAGTGAGATCCAACTTTCCCTGATAAGCCTCAGCACCTCTCTACGATGGAGGAGTTTCACTGGCGAAAAGCGCGGCTTGCGTTTTCGACACAACAAGAAACCGCGGCGGTCATCGCCGATCTTCAATGGCGGCGCGGAATTGACGTTCAACTCCACCACCACTTTGTCTTTTTTATCTTCCCCAAATCGGCGCACTGGACTGGCTGCCGCGTCTATTCTCGGACGTCTGGATTCCCAACTCCGTTGTTGAGGAGCTCGCCGCTGGCAAACACCAGAGCTGCAACGTGCCCGCCCCGAGCGCCTGTGTGTGGATTCGCTTCATTCGCGGCCTCAATGACCTCAATGACTCGAAGATTGCTGTTCGGGAAAGAGTCTGCTATAGAACTGACCATGAGCACGATCACCACGGAGAGCGCGTCGGCAACGATCTGGGAACGGATCATCCGGCCCGATCTGGATGACCTGTCGCCCGAGGAAGCGCGGGCCGTCCTGCGCTGGAAGTTCTCTGACGCGGACCGACAGCGCGCCGATCACCTCTCCGCCAAGGCTCGCGCCGGAGCGCTCACCGCCGCCGAAGAACGCGAGTTGGACGAATACCTGTCTATCGAATCTGCGCTGATCTGCCTCAAGAGCAAAGCCCGCCTCTCCCTCCGGCGGTATCGGCCGCGCGCCGTGATCGCCCGCCCCGGCTGACATGGATGCCCGGCGCAAAGCAACCGTGCGACGCCGCGCCGGATTTCGTTGCGAGTACTGTCACCTTCCCGAACGCGTTGCGGAACTGCCTCTGCAATTCGATCACATCGTTGCCGAGCAGCATGGCGGCCCGGCGACATTGGAGAACCTCGCTTTGGCTTGTGCCCGGTGCAACCGATTCAAAGGCCCGAACCTGTCCGGCGTGGACCCGGAGACCGGTGTCCTCACTCGATTGTTCAACCCGCGCGCTGACTCGTGGAAGGAGCATTTCGCATGGGACGGCGCGCGCGTGCGCGGTCGAACGACCATCGGCCGCGCCACCGTCCACGTCCTGCAGATGAACCATCCTGCCGCAGTCAACCAGCGCCGGCACTTGCTCAACGAAGGCATCGATTTCTGACCCGTTACGCGGCGGGCCACCATGGACTGGGGAGCCGCACGCTCCTCGCCATTTTCGTCCAAGGAGCGGAAAAGTTTCGAACTTGGTGACCTTCTGAGTTCGTCCATAGACAACGCCGAATTACTGACGTTCAATCGCGAACACTTCGGGCAGGTGCCGGGCTTGCGCCTGGCCCGGGGTTGATTCGGTCTCTCGGATTGCTGTCGGTGTCCGCCCGGGCGTAACTCGCCAGGATGGCGGAATTATCAATGGCGCACAGCGCGGCTTGTGTTTTTGACAAAACGAAGCCGCGACGGTCATCGCTGGCGGCGCGGAATTGACGTTCAATTCCACCACCACTTTGTCTTTTGCTTTCGCCATACCTCCTTTCACACCCCACATCAGGGTTAAATCCAGACACGCACAGTTCAACGAACGCGGCAAGAGAAAAACATGCTTACATCGAGGTTCAGCGAACGAATGGAGATGGGACATGGACTCGGAAGGTTCGGCACAACAAACCTCCGTCTTCCGGATAACTCACGATGAACATAGATTGATCCGCTCCCGATCGCTGAACAAATGAACAAATCACCAAAGAAGAAAAGGAGCACCGGCAACGCCTGCTTCCTGTTGCGCTTCGCGCGGAGCGCATTGGGTCCGGGCCGCGCCTCGTTGCTCCTGATCGTGATGGAGATGAAGCAAACGCAATCGAACGATTTCCGAGGCGCCCCCGTTTCGAAATTTCCGAGTTTTCTCCCGGACACTAGCTAGTGTCTGAGAAGAAACTCGGGGAAGCGGCGTAAAGATTGGGGGGCCAGAGGCCAAAAGGCGCGCGAATGTTTTGGTCGGAGATTCGGGGAAGCCTGCAAAATCATGGTGAGAGCGTACGCAGGAGTGAGAAAAAATCTTTCCAGCGGTTGTGGTTTGCTCTGTGATCAGACGCGCTCTCGGCAGTCTCGGGCCAGTAGGCGAAGAATGGGGCCGACTGCGAACGCTTCACCACAGTCAGGATCCTTGAAATCACCAGCTCCGACACAACGCCGCGTCGCACTCGTTCACTGACCAGCCAGCATCGCAGTCCAGCAGCCAGATGCGGAACGCAATGTAAGCGTTCCTTCCCGCGTCGTGAAAATCGTCTTTGTCCGTTGAGAAGAATCGCCGCGCATTGTTCTTGGTCAACTTCCAGTTGCCCTGCTCGTCGGTCTCGGCTTGCACCTTGAGCGTCCGCAATCCGAAACGGGTCAGCAGCTTCGAGGCCCGCACGCCGGAAGTGGATTGGTGGATGAATGGATTGGTGGATTGGTGGGCGGTCCCATGATTTGCTCCACTGATTACTGACCACTTTGGTCGCGGGGTCCTTCAACGCGTCGGCCCCGCGCGCACAATTCGAATCCGCCTAGGGATCATGCGGGCTTGTTACGTGGAGCGCACTGCGGCAATTTGCGGCCATGAAAACGTTCACGGTCGAGGAAGCCAAGTCAGGTTTGGCTCGTTGGGTGGATCGAGAGCTGGGCGGCCAACAAATCCGGATTCGCAGAGGCGACGCGGTGGTCGGGGTGCGCCCGGCGCAATCCCCCGCCTCTGTTGACACAGAATCGTTGTCACCGCGCGAAGCGCTGCGCCGTTTGCAGGAGGAAGCGCGTTTGAAGCCAGAGCAGGCGGAGCAATACCTGCGCGAGGTGCGTGAGGAACGTCTGGCGGCGGAGGGACCGCGCCGGACAAGATCCATCTCGAATTCAACAAGACCGGACGGCGGCGCGGTTCACGGTTTGATTGCCTCATCGCGGCGACGGCGATCCGGGCGCAGGCGCAAGTCGCAACCGTCAATCAGTCGGATTTCAAATTGTTCGTGCCACACGGGCTAACGCTGGCCGTCCCGAGTTTCTCTCCTCCTCCGGCATCCCTTCCACAGACCGCAGCCGGGAGCAATTAACGCAATCGCTGCGTCGCTTTTCCCGCCACCATCGTCATCATCCGGTCGATCGAAGATTTTTGGACCGCTGACTGCTGACCACTTTGCTTGCGGCGTCCAAAGCGGCGACTCCGTTGACTCCGTTGCCGCACTCCAAAATCTTGCGATGCTTCCTCGGCGGCGATTGTCAAACCGGCCATTCCTCACTAGCTTCGCAGCGAGCCATGACCTGGACTCAACAGCAACGAAACATCGCTTCCGCAGGCTGCGACGTGGCGTTCGATAATCTCACGCGGCAGCTCTATGCGACCGATGCTTCGATCTATCAGATCGAGCCCGTGGGTGTGGCTTTTCCGCGCAACGCCGGCCAGGCCAGCGCAGTCATTCGAGCCGCGGCGGACACAGGCCTCTCCATCACCCCCCGCGGCGCAGGCACGGGACTGGTGGGCGGCGCGATTGGCGAGGGCTTGATCGTCGAGTTTGCCCGGTTCAACCGCCAGATCACCGAGTTGAATCTGGAGAAACGCACGGTGCGCGTGGGCGCCGGCGTCGTGCTGGATCAACTCAACGCGTTTCTCCAGCCGCACGGATTCCGTTTCGGACCGGACGTGGCGACGAGTTCGCGCGCCACGCTCGGCGGCATGATTGCGAACAATTCTTCCGGCTCACACACTGCGTTCTATGGCACGACGGCGGACCACGTTCACGCGCTGGAAATCGTGCTCGCGGATGGCCGGGTCGAAATCATCGGCCCCGAACACGACACCCTGCGCGCCCAGCGCGCCCTGACGAACAAACTGATCCGAAATCATGCCACCGTGATTTCCGAACGCATGCCGGCCGGCCTGTTGAAGCGCTGGCCCGGCTACGGACTGGATCGATGGCTGCGCCAGCCGGGTAATTTAGCTGATCTTCTCTCGGGCAGCGAAGGAACGCTGGCTGCCATCATGTCCGCGGAATTGAAGATTGTTTCGCTGCCCAAACAAAAAGGGCTGGGACTGATTTTTTTCGCGTCAGTTGCGGAGGCGATGCAGGCCACGGTTGAATTGCTCGATCTGAAACCCGCGGCCATCGAGCACATCGACCGGGTCTTGTTCGACCAGACCAAAGGCCAATTGAACTTCAAAGGTGCGCGCGATCTTCTCGAACTCGACGCCAGGCCGTGCGAATCGATCCTCATCGTTGAGTTTTTCGACGACGTGGAAGATCGGCTGGCGGCGTTTGCCCGGCGGAAGCTTGGCCTGCGCAAAACGATTCTGCAAACGGCGGCGGAGATGAATCTGGTCTGGTCGTTGCGCAAGGCCGGCCTCTCGCTCCTGACGGGATGCAAAGGCGACGCCAAACCGGTCACGGGCGTCGAGGACACGGCCGTTCGCCCCGAACGCTTGCCCGATTACGTCGCAGGTCTGGAATCGATCATGAAGTTGCTCGGCTTGAGCGCCTGCTATTACGGGCACGCCGCCTCGGGGCTTCTTCATGTGCGTCCCGTGCTGGATCTGCACCACGCGAGCGATCTGAAGAAATTCCGGCAGGTGAGCGATGAGGTGTCGGCTCTTGTGCGCCAGTTCAAAGGATCGCTGGCGGCGGAGCACGGCGTGGGGATCGCCCGCACCGAGTACATGCCGGAGCAGCTCGGCGAGGAATTGATCGGCGTGCTGCGCGAAATCAAGGCGTCGTTCGATCCGCAGAATCGGTTCAACCCCGGCAAGATCATTCCGGACGGGCGATTCAAAATCGACACGCGGCTTCGCCTGAGCGGAGATTATGAGCTGAAATTGCCGTTCGAACCCATGCTGGCTTTCGCGGCCAAGGACGGATCGTTCGTCCGGAATCTCGAACAGTGCAACGGCTGCGGCGGTTGCCGCAAAGACGCGCCCACGATGTGTCCGACGTTCCTCGTGACCGGCGAAGAAATCATGTCCACGCGCGGGCGCGCCAACGCGATCCGGGCTGTTCTGGAGCGGCGTGGAATCGATGGCCGGGATGCGCTGCGATCTGCCGAACTGGAGGCAGCCTTGAGCAATTGTCTCGCGTGCAAGGCGTGCACCACCGAGTGCCCGTCGAACGTGAACATGGCTTTGCTCAAGGCGGAGTTCCTGCACGCGCGGCATCAGCGGGACGGATTGCCGCTGCGCGAACGACTGCTCAGCGACGTGGATGCGCTCGGCCGAATCGGGTGTTTGATGCCGGGAGTTGCGAACGCCAGTTTGCAGTGGCGATGGTTGCGGCGTCTGCTCGCATTGACGCTCGGCCTCTCCGCCAGGCGCCCGTTTCCTCCATTCGCCGGGGAACGATTCGATTATTGGTTTGAGCGTCGCGCGGCTTCCAACGTCAACGGACCACGACCGCTCGCTTTCCCCTCACCCTGGCCCTCTCCCCAAGGGGAGGGAAATACTTTTGCCGCGCTCGTTCAAAGAGGCGCCGCGATTCTTGGCCGGGCGCTGAAATCGCTTCTCCCTTCCCATGAACCAGATGGTAGGGCGAGCCTGTCCCCAGCGAGCCGAGTCGGACGTGTTCCACCCACGTCGAGCGGCTCGCCGGGACGGACTCGTCCTACCGGGTTCATGGGCCGAGTGCCTGGTTCCGAGACCAAGGGAACTTTCCACGAACGTCCCCCTCTCCCGTCCTGCGGACACCCTCTCCCCTTCCGAGGGGGAGAGGGAACGGGAGAGGGGGAACGCGGCGGACAAATCGCTAAGGCTTTAGTGACTGGCAGCGATGAATTGCCGAACCGACCCACGCGCGGGCCGGTGATTCTCTGGGACGACACCTTCGTGCGCTATTATGAACCGCACATTGGCCGGGCCGCATTGGCCGTGTTGGAAGCGGCGGGTTTTGAAGTTTTGCTTCCGCGCTCCAGACGCTGTTGCGGCCGCCCTGCCTTTAGCCAGGGCAACCTCGACGAAGCCGCGCGTTTGGGCCGACACAATCTCCAACTCCTCAATCAGACCGAATCCGCAATCCGCAATCGGCAATCCGCAAATGTGGGGTGGGCTTCCAGCCTGCGGGTTCGCGGGGCGTCCGCGCCCCGCGTTTCGGGTGATGTTTCCATCATCTTCCTGGAACCATCCTGCTATTCGATGTTCGCGGAGGACTATCGCGAACTGGGTCTGCCTGGCGCTGACGAAGCCGCGAAGCGTTGCTTTCTCTTCGAGCAATTTGTGGAAGGCTTGCTGAGTCGCGAGCCGGACGCGCTCCGCTTCAGCCACCAGTCCGGCCATGTCGCGATTCACGCGCATTGTCACGCCAAGTCTTTGACCAACCCGTCATACATGGTTCGGTTGGCTCAGCGTTTGCCCGGACGGAAAGTGACTTTGCTCGACACCGGCTGTTGCGGGATGGCCGGAGCGTTCGGCGCGCTCGATTCCAAATACGAATTGTCGTTGAAAGTCGCCCAGCCGCTTGTCGAAAAACTGCGCCATCAACCGCCGGGAACGGTTCTGGCCGCCTCCGGCACAAGCTGTCGCCATCAAATCGAACACCTGACGCCGTTCCGTCCCCGCCACATGGCGGAAGTCTTGGCGGAGGCGCTGGAGGCGACAGACACTTGAATACTGGGCCTGGCGCATACGAAAGATGCCGAGAGAGGCCGTGTAAATGATTGAATGCGGCGTTCAGTTGGTTAGTTGCCCATCATGAAGACTCTCGACCGGCCAGTGAACGGCCACTCTCCCCCTGGGCAACGCTAACGATGCCGGCGGAATTGGGGAGCACACGCGTCGCGTGTTCCGACCGGCGCCTCGCCGGTCGGAACGTCGAAGAAACCATCTCAGTAGCGATTGCTTTTCGGCTGGAAGAGTGTGGTCGGCGAGGGCGCCAACCACGGCACGCGAGGGCGCGTGCGCTCCCCATCGAAACAAAAAAGACCGGAGTTGCCTCCGGTCTTTTGCATGCAGATCAGGAACTTTGCGGTTTACTGCCGCACTCGATAGAACTTCGCGCCGCTACCTAAAGCGGCGTTGAACGGGCTTGAGGCATTGGCAACATCAGTCCAGGGCCCGGTGACGGCGGGTGCTTCCTGGAGTCTGCCGCCGGTCCAGGTGAGGGTGAGGTTGTTGCCTTGCCGCGTCGGTTTGCTAAGCGTCGGTTTGGTGTCTCCTGCCGCAGGACGCGTGATGACGACGCCATACATGTTTTGACCGGAGTTGTCCGCTTGCTTCAGTTGGAAGGCACCGGCAGGAAACGCTTTCGTATAAACCGAATACCACTGGTTGATGGAGCCGTCCGCCCCTTCGTCAATCCCGACCTCATCCGGGGCGGCCGTGCTGCCGGCGCGATTCTTCCCCGAGAGCACCGGCGCCCAACCTTGATCCAGCAGCCACTGCATTTTGGTAGGGCCGAACGAGGGCGGATCGCTATTCGCGCTGTTCGGGTCGCCGAGGCGATTGTCGATGAGCATGTACGCCTGCACGGCTTGGGATACGGTCACATCGAGGACATAACTTGCGTTGTCGCGATTGTCATTGCCGGACATGATGTACTCCCCGCCGACCAGGTAAGCCGGAATCGACACGGTGTCTGAGGCGTTCGTGTAGCGATGATTGCGGTCCACGAAGGCTGGAGCGTGATTCCCGAAAAGGCCCACGGTGTATTTGTCACCGATTGCCGCCCCTGGGATGGGTTCGCTGGCGACGGAGACGGTGAACGTTTGCCCGGTCCATTTCGCGGTGATGGTGTCGGTCGGTTCATTGTCACCGCCGGTTTCCACGACGTTGGAGATCAGCCCAGGGGCGCTGGGTGGTGGAAGCGGACCCTGAGTCAGCGCGAGAAGCTCGAGCCCAAAGACGATATCCGAACTCCCCGCGTCAGTCTGATGGACCTCGGCCGCCAGAACATTATCGCCTTTCACGAGGGCGGCGGCTGGAATGTCAAAAGGTCCCTCCCAGATATTCCGACCTTCGTGGCTGGCTGCGGCTGTAGTCACGGTGACCGGTCCGGCTGCGATGCCGAAGCGATAAACTTCGGCGCCGTTCAGATAAAGGACAAACCCGTCATCGATCAGGTGGCGCAAGCTCAATTTCGTCGTGGCTGGATCACCCGTGAAATTGAAGTGCGTGCGGAAGTAATCGGTCATGATGCCGACGCCGGCGGCATCCTGCCGTTTGAGCGTGGTTCGAATCGGTTCCGATGTGGCGCCGGATTCAAGCGCCAAAAGTGCCGCGCCTTCGGGCCAGGCACTGTCGTTGAAGTTCTTTTCTTTCCAGGCGGTTCCCAGATCTTTGCCGGTGTTTTCGTAGCGCCACTTCTGCTGGTCATCAATGCGGATCACAACGTTCGTGACGAGGGTTACTCCGGCGGGTGGTGGTGGCGGTGCGGGAGGCGTGGTCGAGACCAGCAATTCGGCTCCGAAAACAAGATCCGAACTGCCCGCGCCGGACTGGTGGACTTCAGCCGCCAGCACATTTTCTCCCGCGACCAGAGCCTTGCCTGGAATGACAAATGGGCCTTCGTAGCGGTTTTCGTGGCCGTCGAAAGATGTATCCCAGGCCACGGGCGTCCCTGCGGCGAGTCCGAAGCGATGGATCTCGGTGCCATTAAGGTAAAAGACCACCCCGTCATCGACCACATGACGCAGCAACAGATCGCCGCCTAACGGCCCGTTGTAGGTGAACTTGAAGCGGAAATAGACGGTCCAGAGGTAGTCGCCGTTGTCGCTGAAGCGGCTGATCTGTGTGCGGATTGGCTCGGCGGTCCCGCCGCCCTCATCCGCAATGAGCGCCGGACCTTGCTCCCACGCGCTGTCATTGAAGTTCTTCTCACGCCAGGCTGTCCCCAAGTCCACTGCGGTGCGGTCAAATCGCCAGACAGTCTTCTCGTCAATGGCCGCAACGGTGACGGTGGTCGCACGAGTCGTGAAGCTGAAGTCGTTTGTGTTTACGTGCGGAGGCGTTGCCGTATCGCCGTAAACCAGGCGCACGGAGATTTTGCTGTTCTGGGGAAGGTCCGTTGGCGGATCGTAAAGAATGGTGGTCTCATTGCTGTCCGCCGGCTTGGTCAGTTTTGGTGTAACACTCTGGCCGTTCACCGACAGTTGCACGGAGTTGGGATTGAGCTTCGGAGTGGTTCCGTCCACCACGATAATCTCGACGTTGCTGTCAACCGAGACACCCGTAGCGCCGCTCAGCGGGCGGACCGACCTGACAAAAGGCTCGTCCACGGTGGACCAGACTACCGTCAGCAAAGGCCGATCATCCAGATTGGAATGTTCCGAGGAGCTGAAGTCGGTGCCATCAGTTCCTCCGGGCAGAAACACCCAGCCGTGATTCGGCTTGGTGCCATCCGACCACGCTTGCAGCGTACTGACCGGCAGCGGAATCACGGTGATTGAGCCGTTACCGGGGAACGTGACATCCGGATCAATCGCCGCTTCAACGCCATCCGCCAGGATGCCATCCACCAGAGATTCCCAGGTGCTTGATTCCTGCCAGGGCACGAGCATCTGGTGCATTTTCGGATCGTTGCCTGTGTTCGTAATCCTGACGGTCAAGGAACCATACAGGATCTTGGATTTGGATGGGATCTGGTTGGCGCCTGTACCAAAGAGATTCTCGAATCGGATCAAAAGGAACTCCCCTGCGTCGCCTTCTTGATCGATTTCGATGGCGGTCGCGGCGCTATTGTCCGTAGCCGGGGCGCCCGAACTGATGAAAGTGTCGTGCGTCCCGGCGTAGCCATTGACGCCTTCGCGGAACGTCACGATGTTCGCGGCGTGAATCGGCAATAAACTCGCCAGAAAGGCCAGTCCGATCATGACAGGAGGGAACATGTGTGGTCTGCTTCGATTCTCCCTGAGGGTTGAGCCTCGGGAATCGTGGGATTCTAGTTCTGAGGGTGACCTTCGCATTCTCGGTTGCATGGTGGATTACGGGGTTAGTTGTTTTGTTTCGGCCCAACAGCAGGCAGGCATTGCGGCAAACGAGGTCGCTCCATGAAACTCTGTCGCGCTTTCTAAAATGCAGGTCCGCTGTCCCCTCCAGCGGACTCGAATGGACAAATGTTTCACGCTGTCCTCTGCTGGTTTCGTTCGCTTGCGCCAGACGTGAAGCTTTTCTGAAGAAATCCGGGCGCGCCCCGTTCAAGCGCGACGGCTAGCCTGGGCGGCAGTAACTGATTGGCTGATGATCGGAGGATAGAAAAACCCTGAATCCACTGCAAGCCAAAACCCGGTAATTCTAAGATTCTATTTCATAATCCCAATAATCCTGCGCCTGCTTGCCGAACGCTCCAGGGTAGGGCGAGCCTGCCCCCAGCGAGCCGGTCCCGACGTGTTCCAAACGCGTGGAGCGGCTCGCCGGGACGGGCTCGCCCTACCGAGCAGGCCAAAATGAGAGTTCCTCCGCAGCGGAATTGGGAGTTGCGCGAGCGGGGTGAAGCTTGTATGGAATTGGCTCATGTCCGCCCGCCCGCCACGTTGGGGACGCGGGCGAAGCAGCGTTGAGTCGTTATTTCGTGCGCACCTGCCCGCCTGGATTGCAGGTCTGTGCGGTGTCGTGTTGACGGCCCTCCTCTTCGCCAAGCAGCGTCAACAACAAGAACAACGCATCCGGACCGAATTCGACCGGCGCGTGGAAAACCACATGCGCGCGCTGCAAAACCGGATCAACAGCCACGGCGAACTCCTGCTTGCGCTGCGCAATCTGTTCCGATCCTCGACCAACGTGTCGCGCGAACAGTTCCGCGAAGTCGCGCGGGACTTGATCAGCCGAAACCCCGGGATTCAGGCGTTGAAATGGGTGCCGCGCGTGCCTGCTTCCGAGCTTCCGAGCGCTCCGTGCTTGAAGCCGCGGGCCGCGCCGATGGCCTGACCAATTACCAGTTCACGGAATTCGGGCTGAACCGCCAGTTGGTCGCCGCGCAGCCCCGAACGGACCACTTTCCCCTTCATTACATCGAGCCGATTGAGGAGAACCGAAAGCTCCTCGGCTGGGACGTCGCCTCCGATCCCATGCGGCTGGGGTGGTTGATGGACTCGTGCACCAACAATGAACCCGCTGTCAGCGAACGGATCACGCTGTCCAAAGAGCCCGATCCCCAGGCCAGTGTGACCGTGATCGCGGCCGTGTTGCGCAACGGAGGAAAACTAGAAACTGTCGCGGACCGGCTCGAACACTTGCACGGCTTTGTTCTGGGAATGTTTCGCGTGGGCGACGGTGTGGAAGCTTCGCTCCTGGGGAACCCGTTCGGAGGATTGGACCTGCTCGTCGTGGATGCTTCCGCGGCGGACGCCACAAACCGGTTCCTTTACTATCACCCCGGCGAGACAAACATACCCAAGTCCTCGGCTGCCGCACGAGTTCAGGCCGCGCCTACGCCGCCTCTGGGGAAGACGAATTTGACCGCGAACCTCGAGTCGATTGAGCAGGAGTTCCGTTCGGGACGGCATCGGATCGAACGGGTCGCCATGTCGCGCCATCGGGAGTGGCTGTGCTTGTTCCGCCCCACCCAGGAATTCCTGGCGAGCATGAAGTCGCCGCAGCCCATGTTCGCTCTGGTGGCAGGACTCTCGTTCAGCGCGCTGTTGACGGCGTACTTGCTCGCGACCGGGAGGCGTTCGCAGCAAGTTGAAACCTTGGTGAACGAACGAACCGCGGCGCTCGAAGAAGCCAACCTCCGGCTCGAACGGGAGACGCGCGAGCGCGGCCAAATGGCGCTCGCCCTGCGCGAAAGCGAACAGCACTTGCGCACCCTGATCGAAGTCTGCCCGGACGCGATTTGGGTCAGCCGCAAGAGCCGCATCGAGTTCGTCAATGAAGCCGCGGTGCATTTGTTCGGGGCCACTTCCCGAGACCAGTTGCTCCGAAAATCCCCCTACGATTTGATTCACCCGGATTACCACGACGCCGTGACGGAGCGGCGCTGGCAAATCCTGGAGCTCGGCGTGCCGGCTCCGTTGATGGAGCAGAAGATCATTCGGCTCGACGGTCGCGCCGTGGAAGTGGAAGTCGCCGCCGCGCCTTTCAAAGATCGCGAAGGTTCCGCCGTCGTCGCCATGTTCCGCGATATCACGGAACGCAAGCTGGCCGAACAGGAGCGGCAGCGGTTGAACCGGAAACTGCAGGAAGCGGCGAAGCTGGAAAGCCTCGGCGTCATGGCGGGCGGCATCGCCCACGATTTCAACAATCTGCTCACGGGCATCCTCTGCCACGCGTCGCTCGCCAAATTGGATCTGGCCGCGGACTCCCCCCTGCAGGAAGGTTTGACCGAGATCGAGACGGCTTCCTTGCGGGCCGCGGACCTGTGCAAGCAAATGCTCGCGTATTCGGGCAAAGGACAACTTCTGGTGCAAGCCCTGGACGTGAGCGCCGTCGTGCAGGATTCGCTCAATTTGCTCCGGCTATCCATCAGCAAAAAGGTCTCTCTCGATCTCAACCTCGCCGCGGGACTTCCGCCGGTGGAAGCCGACGCGACGCAAATCCGCCAGGTCATCATGAACCTGGTCATCAACGCCTCCGAAGCAATCGGTGAGAACACGGGCGCCATCCGGGTTTCGACGGGCGTGATGCGAGCCAGCCGCGAATATCTGGCGGGCACCATTCTTGCGCCGGAAATTCCCGAAGGGGACTATGTCTTCCTGGAGATCGCGGATACGGGCTGCGGCATGAGCGCGGAAACGATCAGCAAGATTTTCGATCCGTTCTTCACAACCAAATTCACAGGGCGCGGTCTGGGATTGGCGGCCGTGCTCGGCATCGTGCGTGGACACAATGGCGCGCTCAAAGTCACCAGCCAGCTCGGACGCGGATCGGCGTTTCGCTTGTTGTTGCCGGTGGCGACGGCGACCTTGAAACCAGCCCATTCAGACACGAAAACAGATCTCCGAGAGTGGCGCGGGTCGGGCACAGTTCTGGTCGTGGATGACGAGGAACCTGTGCGGCGCGTCGCGGCACAATCGCTCCGCCGCCTGGGATTCGACCCCGTCCTGGCCAAAGACGGGAGAGAAGCGCTCCAGATTTTCCAGCGCGACCCGGATCATTTCGTCGCCGTGCTCTTGGATCTGACCATGCCGCAGCTTGATGGAAGCCAAACCTTCCAGGCGCTCAAAGTCATTCGCCCGGGCGTGCGCGTGATGCTGATGAGCGGCTTCGATCAGCAAGAGGCCATCGCGCGGTTCGCTGGCAAAGGGCTGGCGGGGTTCCTTCAGAAGCCATTCCAAGTTCACACGCTCCTGGACCGCATGCGGGAGGCGTTGTCCGGTGATCGGTGATCAGTTGTCAGTGATCAGTTGTCAGTGATCAGTTGTCAGTGATCAGTTGTCAGTTGTCAGTTGTCAGTAATCAGTGTTCGGCGACCAGTATTCGATAAAAAGTGAGCGCTATGCTGATGACTGACAACTGGCAACTGATTACTGAATTCCCGCCTTCAAAAGCGTCTCTGCCTTCGTCTCCCGCCCCTGGAGCCGCCAGAGCGCGTCGCGTCCGCGCAACGCCAGCCAGCCTAGCATCGCCGGGATCGCCCCAACCGTCTGGCGCATGGTCGCCTGGATTTCGCGGGCGTACTCCGGTTTAACCCGGCGCATCATATCGACCTTGACCCAGGATCGAGCCGCGAAAAGGCATTCGAGTTTTCGGGCGCGCAGCCAATGGTTCACTGCGCTTTCTTCAATCCAGGGCAGGACCATTTGCATGACGCGCCATTCGTCGAGCAGCCACGACTGAAGATTGTGAATGTTCGCGCTCGTGGCGTTGAACGGATGGAGCCGATACTGGCAGAGGTATTCGGGCACTTCGACGATTTGCCGGCATCGCGCCGCCCATTCTGCCAGGAACAAACAATCCGCAACCTGGGGGAACTCACGAAACTCGCACACGGGAGGTTGATAGTCCGTTTTGAAAATGACCCCCGGCAAGAGCATGGTGGTCAACTCCGCTTGCCGCCCCAGAAAGTCAGTTTTGGGCACCGTGCGAGCGGGACCGGCGGGGCGGCGAATGGCTGGACCAATCACGGCGCCGGCCACATCGATATCTTCGTGAAAACTGTAGGCCATGGAATGCCCTGGTACCGGCTCCAGCGTGGCCATCGATTTCTCGTAAAACGCCGGTTTCACGAGATCGTCGGCCATGAGCAAGTGCAGGACTTGCGTTTCGGCGGCAAACTTCAACCCGAAATTCAAATTGGCCAGCAAGCCGATGTTTCGTTCGTGCTGCCGCCATTCACATTTCAAGCCGGAGAAATTCTGGACGATGCTCCGGGTCTGATCGGTCGAACAATTGTCGAGAATGATGACGCGGTCGGGGCGGCGGGTTTGCGCGGCCAGGCATTGGAGCGTCGCCGGCAGATAGCGCTCGCCGTTATAGACTGGCACGACAGTCGTCAGCATGTGCATCAAACCGTTAGTCCGATTACCATCTCTCGCCCCATGAACCCGGTAGGGCGAGTCCGTCCCGGCGAGCCGCTCGACGAGTTTGGAACACGTCCGATTCGGCTCGCTGGGGACAGACTCGACCTACCGTCAGGTTCATGGAAAGGGTTATGCGTGCGGGAAATCTACCGCACTCTCTTGAGGAACGCTTCCGGCCAGTAGGTCAAATTCCGCTTCAACGAACTTTCATTGAACAGCCAGCGGGGTTGCTCGATCACAAATTCGGGGTGACGCTCCACAAACGTTCGCGCCGCCGTCACCGGATTATCCCGCAACCATTCGGGCCGGCCGCGCGGGAGGTCGTGCAAATCTCTCATGATGCCGTCCGTCGCGACGAGGTAGCTTCCGGCCGGCACGAGCGAATGATACGCTTCGAGTTCGTTCAGCACGTGGTCCGCCGAATGACAGGAGTCGAGCAGCACGAGAACTTTTTCTCCGGGCGCAATCCTGGATCGAACCTTCGCGAGGACGCTCCCATCGGTCGAGCTTCCTTCCATCAGCGTGATGAACGCCGCCAGCGCGTGTTGCTCGATCGCTTTCCGGTTGTCGGGACGAATCTCGATGTCGATCCCGATGACCCGGCCTTTGCCGAGCGCTTTGCAGAGCGACGCGTAAAAAATGAGCGAGCCGCCATGAGCCACACCGGTTTCTACGATCACCTCCGGCTGCAACGTAAAAATAACCTCCTGGATCCGGAGCACGTCTTCGGGAAGTTGGATCAGCGGCCGCCCCAGCCAGGTGAAGGTGTAGGAATACTTCTGGTCCCAGCCCACTTTCAGCCAGAGTTCAGAGAGCCACTCGAAACCCTGGGGCGAATAAAGCGCCGCCGTCTCCCGGCCCGCGTCCGTCTGCCGTTCAATGGTGCGCTGCTCCGTGTCGATGATCATTTTCATGGCGTCAAAGGGCGTGTTTGAAAAATGGGTGGAACGGGCTACCAGCCCGTTGCGGGTGGCAACCTGCCACCCCAAAGCGCGTCAGGCTGGTAGCCTGCCGTAACAGGCCAGTGGCCTGTTCCACCTAGAAGGCATTCTTTCAAGCACGGTCAAAGGGTCAGGAGAGTATGGCGGAAACCAAGGGCTGCCAAGTGACGTTTGATTTCTTCCAGATAATTCGGGTTGACGATCAGGATCACCGGAACGGCGGGCACCCGCGCGTCGTCCGGAGACACCACCGGGATCGACGTGCCCGGGATCACGCAGCCTTGCTTGGCGGGATTGGAATCCACGACGAGGTCCGGCGGGCGAATCGTGATTTGGTTCACCAGCGCGACGCCCTTGGCGCCTGCGCCCCAAACAGCCCAACCGTTTGCAGCGCCGGCACCGAGCAACCGTTCTTCCAGCTTTCGCCGCGTGTTCGTGAATTCGCGAGAAAACACGTCGAGACTGTAGCGCTCGCGAATTCCCGGTGGATTCGCGCCCGGCTGGCCAGTTCCCGCGAGTCGCAATTCGAGAAGCTGGTACTGTTCTCCGAAAACGACCGAGTGGCGCAGAACCTGGAACCCAGCCGTCTCGGCCAGAAAAGCCAGCGTGGGCACACCGAAGTAATTGCAGTGTTCGCCAAAAACATCCCAGAAACACCCGTGACGGACGATCCACTCGAAGCTCGGCGTTTCCAGGACCGCGACGGGGTCACCCGCCGCGCGCGCCAGGGAGTGCAGTTCGCGTAGAAAAGCGCCGATGTTCGGCACGTGCTCGATCACGTGCCGGCAGATCAACGCGCCGAACGATCCCTTCACGTCGGTCGGCGTCGCATATTGCCGGTGGAACTCGACGTTTGCCTCGCGGAGCGGGCCTTCATAGGTCGTGTCGAACCCGGTTCCTAGCGCCGAAGCCGCCGCGCAGATCAGCCGGAGAAAATCGCCTTTGCCGCATCCGATCTCCAGGATTCGCCCGCCGCGCAAGCCATGGCGCGCGATCAGACTCTGCGCAAGTCCGTCGAGGTGCTGTTGGAAGGCTGGCGAGAAGCATTGCCGGTTTTCGTAGCGTTCGTCGTAGGGAACGGCGTTGGGATCGAACTCCGCGTTGAACACCAGTCCGCAATTCGCGCATTGGACCAACGCGATGTCACGCCGCGGGACCCGGCTCGCGTCATCGGCGGAGTGGAAGCGGTAGTTCAGCACAACCGGCTGGTCCGGCAGGCGAAACGCCGCCGACACGTTCGTCCCTCCGCAGCCAGAACATGGAATCGTGGTGCTCAATTCGTGCAATTCGGGTCTCATCCCAAACAAGCTATCAGATTCTTCAACCCCGCCTCCACATCGACTCCCGGGCGCCAGCCGAGCGAGCGCAACTTTGTGCTGTCGGACAGGACACAATCGAGCGGATCGGAAACCGGCTGCGCGGGAAACTGAATCAAGTCCGGCTTGCCCAGCAAACGGCCGAGCACTTCGGCGATCTGCCGCACGGCGACCGCTTCACCGACGCCCAGATTCACGCTGCCCGCGAACTTGCGTTCGATCAGCAACACCAGGGCCCGCGCCAGGTCGTCGATGTAAATGTAATCCTTCCGGCTGTCCGGCGTCTTGAGAGTGACCGACTGATTGCGGCGGAGGTTTTGAATGATGGAACTGCACAAGCGCGCGGGGTGCTCGCCCGGACCGTACGGATAAAAGACCCGCGCCCAGCACAGCGCCGCGGCGTGACGGGCCAGCTCCGTCTCAAGCTTCAAGTGAAGTTCATGTTTGCAGCGCGCGTAAAGCGTCGCCGGCTCAAGGGGAGTCCGGTCCTCTGCGCGGGCGGCGCCGGTCGTTCGATATTCGATGCACGTGCCCAGGACCACGAGGTGTCGGGTTCCCAACTCGGCCAGGCGTTTCAGAAAAGCCAGACTCCAATCGACAAAGCGATGGTTCTCTGGCGAATCCAGATAGATGCCCGGCGCGGAAATCCAGGCTGTGTGTACGCAAACTTCGGGACCGAACGCTTCGATCTCCCGCCAGGGCGGCTCCGCGAGGGTGCCCGCAATTCTGGTAAGGACGGATTCCACTCCGTCCCTGATCTCTTTGGCTCGACTGGACAGTATATCCGGGACGCGGTCGAACGCGTCCCTATGAGAGTCCGATTGATTGGAAACCTCCAGCCTGGCAGGGTTTGCATTCCCAGGCTCAACCGCGCAGGCTCGGACCGGTCGCACCAGCCCTGCAACGGAATGACCGCCAGCCAGCGCCTGGCGTAAAAACGCCGAACCGATGAACCCGGTCGGACCTGTCAGCAGAATCTTCACGCGCAAGACCGAGTGATCGGGGTCCGTTCTCGGCGGTTCCTGGTTGTACGGAATTGTCTTGCGCCCT
Organism: Verrucomicrobiota bacterium; assembly: GCA_016871535.1. Taxonomy (NCBI): domain Bacteria; kingdom Pseudomonadati; phylum Verrucomicrobiota; species Verrucomicrobiota bacterium. The sequence continues at coordinate 3,481 of VHCZ01000014.1, read as the reverse complement.
CTTCTCCCTCACCCTGTCCCTCTCCCCAAGGAGAGGGGATTCCGACTGCCGCGCGAGAGAAACTGGATGCGCGCATCTCTGGCCGACGCGGAGACCGATTCTCCCTCTCCCTGAGGGAGAGGGCCGGGGTGAGGGGGAAGGGCGCGTTGGATTGGCCAGGCGGACTCATTTTCGACCCCCGCTTGAATAAACTTTGAACTGAAGGAACGGCAAATTCCGGTCGCGTTCGGAAAGCGACGGATTGGAGATGGGCCACGACACGTTCACGGTGGGGTCGTCCCAGCGCACACCGCGCGCCAGATCCGGAACGTAATACTCGGACATCTGGTAAAAGACCTCGGAGTTGTCCTGCAGGCATTGAAGGCCGTGGGCAAATCCGCCGGGCACATACAACTGCCGCCGGTTGTCCGCGGTGAGCTCGAACCCGGCCCACTTCCCGAATGTTGGCGAATCGGGCCGCACATCCACGACGACATCGAAAATCGCCCCGCGGGAGCAGCGGATCAGCTTAAGCTCCGGGCTGGGTTCGGCCTGATAATGGAGACCGCGGATCATCCCGCGCCGCAACGTCCGGGTGAGATTGCACTGCGGCCAGCGCGTGTTCAGGCCGCGCTCCGCGAATTCCTTTTCGCAAAACGTGCGGGCAAGAAAACCGCGTTCGTCCTCTTTCAAATCCAACTCGATGAGCCACACTTCCCTGAAGACGGTCGGCTCAAATTTCATAGCTTGATAGCACCCCGGAAGGAGCGCGGGCAGCTTGCCCGCGCGTTTATCCACGACCTCGCCCGGGCGCCGCGCGGAAAAGCTGTCCGCGCTCCGATTTCGCGTTCATTCACGTTCATGCGCGGTTTGCAGAGTTCATTTCAAACCACCGTGACCGCTGGAATCGGCACGATGAATTTGCCGCCTTGGGCGCGATACGCCGTTTGTTGTCGAAGAATCTCGCCGGCGAAATTCCAGGTCAGGAGCAGCGTGTAATCGGGTTTGCGCTGGACCAGCTCTTCCACCGGTCGGATCGGCAAATGCGCGCCCGGCGTCAATCGGCCTTGCTTGTAGGTGCTGCGGTCCACCACATAATCGATCGTCTCGCGCCCCAGCCCAAAATGATTCAGCAAGGTGCTGCCCTTGGCGGAAGCGCCGTAGGCGGCGATGGATTTGCCCTGTCCTTTGAGTTTCTCGAGCAGACGGCACAGATCGCGGCGAATCTCCTGCACGCGGTCGGCGAATCCCGCGTAGTAATCCAGTGACCGAACACCGGTGCGTTCTTCTTCCGCCAGCAGATTTGCGACCGTGGAGTCTGAATTGTGGGCTGCCGCGTGCCCGGCAAACAGCCGCAGCGATCCGCCGTGAATCGGCAGCCGTTCCACGTGGTAAACCGTCAATCCATGCCGCGCGAACAAAGGGGCGAGCGCCGTCACGGAGAAGTAGAACACGTGTTCGTGGTAGATGGTGTCGAATTCCGCCTGCTCGATGAAATCGACGGCGTAAGGGAACTCAAGAATGCACCGCCCGCCCGGTTTGAGCAGCCCCGCGACACTCGCGACGAAATCGTTTATGTCCGGCACGTGCGCGAAGACGTTGTTGCCGAGAACCAGGTCCGCCTGGCCGCGCGTGCTGGCAAGCTGCCGCGCGGTTTCCGTGTTGAAGAATATGACGAGCGTCTCGATGCCCTTCTGTTGCGCAATCGGCGCGATGTTCTCCGCCGGTTCGATGCCCAGGCAAGGCACGCCCGCCCGCGTGAAGTTTTGCAGCAGATAACCGTCGTTGCTCGCAACCTCGACCACGAAACTGCCGCGCCCCAGGCCAAACTCCCGGATGTAACGCTCCGCCGCTTCGCGGGCATGACTGAGAGTCGCCTCCGAGAACGACGAAAAATACGGGTAATCCGAGAAAAGCCGCGTCGGCGGAATGATGTCCAGGATTTGGAGAAGCCAGCAGGACTCGCACACGGCCAGGCGCAATGGGAACTTCGGTTCGGGTTTGGAGAGGTCTTCCGGGGACAACAAGTTGTTGGCGAGCGGCTGAACTCCGAGATCCAGGACCAGCGCGCCGCGGGTTCCTCGGCAAGCCCGGCACTGGAATGGAGCGATCATGCCGAAGCCCACGCGATTTTCCTTTCGTGAGCGGAGCAGCAGTACGCTTCGATCTGGCTGAGTGTGAGCTTGCGAAAATCCTTCGGCTCGCAAAGCGAGTCCGCGGCTCGGTACCAGCCCACCGTGTGCCGAACGGCGTCGGCGAAACCCCAGACCGCTTTCCAGCCGAGCAGCGCGCCCGCCTTGTCGGTGCGAAGCTCAAGCCAGTTGGATTCGTGGACGGCGTTGGGATCACTGCGGTCCTCCCAGGTCCCGGGCCAGGACTTCAGAACTTCTTGCACGAGTTCCGCCACGGTGCGGTTTGAATCGAGCGGACCGAAGTTGAAAGCGGAAGTGAAATGGCCGGTCGGGTGGCTCGCCCGCGCCACGTTGTCCAACACGGCGGCCAGCCAGAGATAACCGCTCAGCGGTTCCAGCACGTGCTGCCAGGGCCGCGTCGAAATCCTGTTCCGCACCGGCACAGCCTGGCCGGCCCGCAGCGCCCGGATGCAGTCCGGGACGATGCGATCCTCCGCCCAATCCCCGCCGCCGATCACATTTCCGGCCCGCGCGCTGGCGATCCGGACGGGGTGATTCGCGAAGAAGGAGTTTCGCCAGGCCGCGATAGCAATCTCCGCCGCGGCTTTGCTGGAACTGTAAGGATCAAAGCCGCCCAGGCGATCGTCTTCGCAGTAGCCGATGGTTCGTTCCTGGTTCTCATAAACCTTGTCGGTGGTGGCGAACACAGCGGCACAGGAGGCGTTCAGTGACCGCAACGCCTCCAGCAAGTGGATCGTCCCCATCAAATTCGTTTGGTAAGTCGCCACGGGTTCCCGATAGGAGCGTCGGACCAGAGGTTGCGCCGCGAGATGAAAGACAAATTCGGGCTGCGTCTGCTCGACCAGGGCTTTGACTCGTTCCGGATCGCGCACGTCGCTCAGGACATGCTCGATCCGGCCAGTCAGGCCGAGTTGATCGAACAACGCGGGGCTGGTTTCGGGAACCAGGCCCAAGCCCGTGACACGCGCGCCCAACGCCAGAAGCCACTCGCAAAGCCACGATCCTTTGAACCCCGTGTGACCGGTCACCAGGACGCGCCGGCCACCGAATGCGCGGCCGAGCAAGCTGCTCGCAAAGGGTTCAAACGTCTTCGGGTCCGTCATTGCGTCGCAGAAGATGTCACGGGGATTGCGCCGGGTCAAAGCTGGACTGGTGGCCACAAGCGACGGTCAGAGAATGCCAATCCGCGCGAAGACCGGTTGGCGGATTGAAGAGCAAGCTAAGTGGTCCGTTTCGTAAATACGCTCACGTTCGTTGCGCCCAATTTGGCCTGGGGCAAGGCGCGACGAGCGAGCATCCCCCGCCAGTGGGGCTGTGACCGAGGAGCAACGCAGCCCCAGGCAAAATTC